>NZ_JBCOME010000034.1:0-46682 GCF_040924365.1 Ruminococcus sp. 1001136sp1_2201st1_G3_2201SCRN_220225
TCGGAAAGCCGTGTGAGGGAGAACCTCATGCACGGTTTGATGAGGGGCGGATGAAAATTTCATCCGCCTACTCTACCAAGAATTTCAGAGACAAAGGGCGCAAATACGAAAGAAAGGAGAAGATTGATAGTTCAAAAAATATAAGAATATCGGAGGATGAACATGGAACAGAAAATTTTGCAATATGAAGGACCGGTTAGAAACGAAGAAATCGTTCTGAAAGTAGCTTCCTATGCGTATGGAAACCAGCTTTTTGTTGGAATGATGAGACCAGGCGAGGAAGAGGAGTCATATGGTGATCTGACCATAAACCTGCCCTATGAAGACGTAGAGAGAAATGAAGCATTTATTTCGGACCTTAATTGGAAGTATAAAATTAAGTTTATCCGCAAATATAAGCTTGGGAGAGTTCGGCGAAGAGTAGGACATTCCGGATATTGTACTTATCGTCTGGTTCAGTTTAATTTGAAAAAGCTGGCAGAATACGATCCGGAAGGTGTGGAAAAGTTTCTTGCGGAACAGAAAGGAGAACACGCGTAAATGGAAAATGCCGGAAACCGAAAAATGTTAGAACTATAAAGAAGGTGATGGCATAAGAAATGAAGAGTATGCAGGCTATTATTGTCTGGTACTGGCAATCGTGTGTGGGCTGAACGCAGCGGAGGCCTGGAAAATCTATCAGTATGGACCGGATCATCCACTAAGCAAAAAGATACTGAAGCGCAAAATCAGGGATTCCTCCCTGAAAAAGATGAAGAAAAAAGAGCAGGAGAAAATGATGAAAAAGCTGTTTCTGGAAGGCTACAGTAAAAACGCAATTGCAGATGCGTTTGAATGCTTACCGGAAACCGTAACGGCGAGAATCAAAAGAGCAGAGGAGGACATGAATGGAACATAGAAATATAAATACAGTTGGAACGATATTTAATGACTTTTTAGGCTTGTACACAGGAGAAAGACCTGTTGGAATCCATGAGCTGATCCAAAAATATGACAGGCATCCGGTCCTGATGGGATTGTTGTCTAATGTGGATTCTGTTATTTATGTGGATGTTAAAAAGGCCATGTATGAGATTTATCCATTTTACAAGAAATACAGACATCGTGCATTGGATGATAGTGTGTGGAAAAACATTGTTGAGAGTGCGGAGACCCTTGAAAAGAAGTGGAATGGAAACCTTTGGGTACGCCGGGTAATACTGAATCTGGTGAATGAGCTTGATAAGGAATCCCAGGAAGTGCAAAGAGCGGCAGCTGGAGGAAATGTAGAAAATCATGCATCCAAAGCGGCATAATGACGGGAGGAGCTTTATATGCTGGAAAAATTGGCGAAAAGCATAGAGGAAGTAAATGTCCTGGCAGAACATTACCGGACCTGTCAAAATGTAGCGGCAATTGAAAGCCTTGCAAAAGAATGTTTCATATCCAAAGAGGACACGGATGCATTTATAGCAGGAAAAAGCTGCTGTCTGTTGAAAGTTCCATTAATGGGGCAATCCGGTTCAGTAACCGAAAAACTGACAGAAGAAATGCTTCTTTTGCAGGATTCAGGGTATGCGACCGTGCTTGGCACGTATCTTTTAGACCTTGCCAGAAAAGATCCTGTTATGAAAGATGTGATCCTCCAGCCCCATAAGACGCTGAGACACTGTATCGAATATGTCCATGAAAAAGCATATGAGACGGCACTGGAGAAAGCAAAGAAAGAGGGAAAAACTGGTGTGGGGCAAAATGCTGGTATAGCGATTGGCTCTACAGAGGTATTTGCCTGGGTAATAGACTATTACCTGTTGGATGACCGTAAAGACATGGAGAAAAAAGCGCAGGAAGAAAAAGATACAATAAAGAAAGCCTGGGAAAGAGCGGAATCAATCAGGACATTGTCAGCAAAATCAAAAGATTCAGATACGAAGAAAGATGTTTCGGAAGATGCAAAGGTGGCAGCAAAGCCAGCAACGCAAAAGAAAGAAGAACCGGAGCAGCTTTCTTTATTTAATTTAGGAGCCTGAATATGATTGCATACAAAGGGTTTGAAAAAAATTTAAGTTGCAGGGGTTATCAATTTAAGCGATATGGGATCAATGAGACAACGGAAGCAAATTGCAGACAGAATGGATTCCATTGTGCGGAAAATCCGCTGGATTGTCTGGTCCACTATCCAAATTGGAAAAAATCCACTTACTTTATTGTGAAAGCATTTGGAGATCTGGATGAAGATGACCAGGATACGAAAATCTCATGCACCAAGATAGAACTGATAGAGGAATTGGATTTTCCAACGCTTTTGTTACGAGGGGCAGCGTATATGGCAATACATCCGGACCGCTCATGGTGTAGCCTGGTTTGTAAAGAAACTGGCACAGGGGAAAACGGGTTTGTAGTTGTACGTGGAAAAAACCCCAGAGCAAAAGGGCGGAAAAATGATCTTCTTATTTTTGTCCAGGAAGAACCAGATAGCAATGAGATCACCATTATAAATCAGATCTGTGTGGATGGCGCAAGATATAAGGAAGATCAATGGTACGGAATTGCAGATTGAAAATTGGATGCTGGATCAGCGGTCATAGAGAAACCGCAGAAAGGATTATTACGATGAAGTTAGGATATTTGGAATTTGTTGAGGTATTAAGTAAACAGCTTTTGAATGCTTTGAACTTACAGGAACAGCAAATATTTTTTAAAAAGAAAGCCATAGATAATAAGGACCGCTTGTTTGTGGAGACATTTGAAAATTTAAGTGGAAAGCAACTATGCGGTATTGATGTGAAAGATTTATATGAGCGTTTTATGGAAGGAAGTTCAATGGAATCAATTTTTTATTCTGTACAGGAGGAAATTGAGAAACTAAAAACGGTTGGCATGTTAGAGGGCAAGATGACTCCTGACAGTTATCAAAAAATCAAAAAATACCTTTTTGTAAAACCTCTTAACAAGAAAAATCATTCGCTTGAGATGGAAGATGCAGTGCATGAGGATGTTGGCGATATCGCTTGTGTCCTGTATATGATGCGTAGTAACACGAACGAGTATTTTACAGGCATAAAGATAAAAAATAAGCATTTGGAACAATGGGAAATGACAAAAGAGGCTGTTATGGAAGAGGCATTTAAAAATACCTACCAGATGGCACCCCCTCTCCTTTATACAAATCATGGGAACGAATGGGGAGAACCCTTTATGGAGAATGGAGCATCCTGCTTATCGAAAAGTGACAGAGTTAGGGGAATTCAGCTTTCTACAAATGCTGAAGAATATGGAGCTGTTTCTGTATTTTATCCTGGCGTTCTTCAAAGACTGGCACAGCTTATGGCAAGTGATTTGTATATTGTATTTACAAGCAGGAACGAAGGGGTAATTTACAGTGTAAATGAGAGTAATTTAGAAAATATTAAGGCTGAACTCAATGAAATGGTAATCAAGTATGGAAATGGTATGGTGTATGAAGACGATTTATTGTCAGAAGAACTCTACTACTATAGCAGAATCGAAGATAAGATTTCTGTATATATGGAAAAAGTAAAGGTTAGCTTTACTACGGTTAATTTAGCGGAAGAGCACTGATTATTGGAAAAGCAGGTAGGGCTGCACAATAGTTAAGTAAGCATTATGTGTATGAATCCTAATGAAAGGAAATGAAAATACTATGAGTGAAATTTTTAGTTATGAGAAGTTTATTGAAAACTTAAGAGGGTATCTGTTAGATGCTTTAAATCTGCAAGAAAAACAGATTTACTTTGAAGCAAAAGATGAAGAGGGAATGACTCCGAATGGAGACCGTTTATTTGTGGAATGTCGTGTAAGTTCAGAAGGGAAAGAAGTATGTGGAATTCATACAGAAGAATTATATGAGGATTATCTGGATGGTGTTTCGATAGATAAAATTGGAGATACTGTTACAGAAGAAATTAAAAAACTAAGTAAAGCAGGATTCTTCGAAAAAACAAAGAATGTAAATAATTATTCAAAAGTGAAGGAGGATCTTTTTATCCGTCTTTTGAATAAGAAAAAACATGAAAAGGCATTGGAAAATGCGGTGTATAAAGAGGTGGACGGCATAGCCTGTGTTCTGTATATGAAAGTGGGTCAGTGTAATGGCCGTATTTCGAGCATGAAAATCCGCAAAGATAGCCTGGTAGAATGGGGGCTGGATGAGAATGAGGTCTATGAAAATGCACTCTTAAATACCTATCTTCTTACACCACCAAGGATTTATCAGTGGGAACGTTTAGTTTTAAATCCTGATTATGATGGAGAGGACTTTATGGCCTATGGCTACGATAATTATGGAATGAGGTTGTGTGGCGAACGCGTAGGCTATTGTTTATCAACGGATAAGCGTACAAATGGAGCTGTGGCTGTTTTCTTGCCTGGAGTGGCACAAAAACTTTCAGAAATTTTGGATGATGATTTTTATATTGTATTTACAAGCATTCACGAAGCGATGATTCATCCGAAGAGCAAGTGTTATCCAGAAGGCTTGGAAAGAATCCTGAAAGAGACAATTGAAGATGCTACCCCAGACGAAGATTTTCTGGCAGATGAAATATATTACTATGACAGATGCACCAGGAAAATTGCAAAATGGGATAAGGTGGTATCAAGGGTAACCTTACCTGTCGGCCGTGTTGAACTTGTTCCGGTATGAGAATGTTCGGAAACATTTGAAGAATTATAAGAAAGGAAAACTTAGTATGCACGTAAATTTAACATACGAACAGTTTGTGCAGGAATTACGAAACTGGATCATAAAAGCTACTCATCTCCCAGAGGACTATGTTTTCTTTAAGAAAAAAGAGAAAACCGGAATAACCGCAAATGGGGATCGGTTATTTGTAGTCTGCGCTGAAACGGATTCTGGAAAAGACATCTGTGGGATTTTTGTGGAAGAGCTTTACCAGGATTATGCGGAAGGGACTTCCATGGAAAACATAGAAGCAAGGGTGAAGTGTGATCTGGATAGAGTAGGAAATATGGAAAATACCAGATATCTGAATGATTATGAAAAAGTCAAGGAACATCTTTTTCTGGGGCTTTTGAACCTGGATCAGCACAGACATGAACTGAAAAATGCCGTATATAAAACAATGGGAGACATTGCAATCACGTTATATGTGCATGCAGGAACCTTGAAGAATGGGATTACATATTTGAAAGTCAGATCGGAATATTTGGAAGCATGGGGCCTGGAAAAAGACGATGTTTTACACGAGGCTCTTTTAAACAGTTATCGTATATTGCCTCCAAGAATCTATGATTTCAAAAAAATGATGTACACTCCGGGTTATGCTGGTGAGGACTTCCTGAATATGGATCCTTATTTTATTTCGGATAAGAAAAAGAAGGAGGGAATCTGTCTTAGCGTAAAAGGACTCTCAAATGGTGCTGTGGCAGTTCTGTATCCAGGCGTGATAAAGAAACTGGTGGAATTCATGGACGGGGGTTTTTATGTGGTATTTAGCAGTGTCCATGAAGCCCTGATATACAGTTCAAAACTTTGCAGCCTGGAAGAACTTGAGAATTTACTAAGAACTTCTAATGCAAGAATGACATTCCAAAAGGAGTTTTTAACGGATAAGGTCTATTATTACTGCAAGGAAGAGGATAAATTTATTATGCTTCGAGGCAGTATGAAAATGTTAGTTACAACAATCCGTATGGATGAGGAAAATTAAATGACAAGGAACGGGATACGGCAGGAATTTCCTGCCGTATCTGTCGTTAAGAGGAGATGAAAATGTCCGAGGAATACAAATACAATTTATTGACGCAGGAGCTGCTTCTTCAAGGATATACGACAGAAAACCATCCCGACTATGTTCGAATTGGAATCGGAAAGATGGGAAAATCCCCCCTTGAAAATTCGGATGGTGGATTTGTTTATACCGACGAGTATCTGGAAGAGAAAACTTTTATGTCCGGCTGTGGGCTGTATGTGAAATGGGAAAATTGTATAGACCGCTTGGAGTATATGAATGAGACATTTTGCTTTGAAAACGATAATGTGGCATTCCGATGCCCATGGCATAAGAAAGATTGTGAACGGAATCATCCATTATTAAAGGAAGATGAATTTTGCGTCTGCCATATGGTATCGGATTACCAGTATAAAAAAAGCGTGGAATATCTGAAAGAACAGGCAGACAGGAAAAAAGAAGAATTGTTTCAAAAATTTAAGGAACAGCATAAAAACCGAATTTGTAAGCTGCACATGTTCTATAACTACGACAAGCAGAAATGGAGCCTGCAGTATGATCCGATGAAGTGCAGATGCGGTCCAGGAGATTACTGTACGCTGCGGGGCAGACCTCTTTCCGAAAAGACAGGGAATATCTACTATGATGTAAAGGTATCTACAATCCGAAAAGACGATACCTTTTTTGCTGGTGAACCTGTAGTGACGATCACAAGGGGAAAGAAATTTCTGCAGGGCAAGGTTCCGGTCGATATCTGTGAGGAAATTGCAAAAAGAAACCGGGAGGATATTTTTAGAAAAGAATGGTTCAATGGCTATTCTATGCAGGCGTTGTATGATCCGGATTTGAAGGTGGAAATTTTGAACATTAGAGTTGCTGCACGATTGACGCGCGATAAGGCACAGGATCTTGAGGATGAGAAAGCTGGAATAAATGTTGGATATGAAGCAGATTCTGTGAAAGCGAAGAAGAAGTGGAAACAGGAACGAAAAGAGAAACGCCTGGAGCAGGTAAAAAGAAAGCTTGTGAAAAAGGGCTGGGAGTCTCTGAACGATACGGAACAAAGATTTATGAAGAAGAGACTGTCTGCTGAACAGATTGAAGCGTTGCAACAGGAGTGGGTTACGGCAAATGAGCATAAGGATGAGGCTGAGCAGTTAACCTTAGATTTATAAAATAACTTCAGAAGGGATGAATGAAATGGAAAAACGAAAGCTTAAAAAAATGAAGGTATTGGAACCATCAAAGGAGATGGTTTTGGCGGCAGAAAGTGATATACCAGTTATCGGAAATATGGCTTATGAGAGAATGAAATATCCAATTGGTTTGTTCATTCAGGCGGAAATGGACGAAAATATTTTAAAAATAGGTTTTTTTATTACAGATATTTTGACCGCAGGAGGAAGAAGGCCTTTATATACCCTGTTCATTGATAAGGCAAAAGATTGCTTCATAGGGTATGATTACCGGTTAAAAGGCTGGACGAATAAAATGTTGGATAAAATTGAATGGCCAAGCGGCATAAAATATAGTCATGCATGGTGTGCTGCAAACAGTCTGGATCAGATATGGGAAATTCTGGGCGAGGAGTACAAAAAAGATAATGTGTATTATGCTATTTTACAATTTGAAGAAGGAGTACGCAGAAGAAAAAGAATACAGAAAAACCGATTGCGTACACAGACCTGGGATCAGGTGATGAATTGTGTGAAGAATACACCGAAAGACTGGGATCGGTGGATGAAAAAAGTAGGGATTACACAGAATTATATTTTCTATAAATACTCCCGGAAAGAAAGTATGACAGGTTATTGTACCTGGTGCGAAAAGAATGTGCCTGTAAAAGCTGTAAAACATAACAAAACAGGAAAATGCCCTAATTGCGGGCATAAGATCCAGTATAAGGCAATCGGAAAACAGCGTATGGTAAGTTCGCGTGAGGAAACGGCATATCTGTTACAAACGTGCGGACAGAATTTTGTCGTTCGTGAATTCAGAGCTAGTGTGAAATATGATATGCTGGCATATACGAAACCAATATATAATTGGTGGGAACAACGCAGATTTGTCTATGATACAGATCTTAATAAAAAAGAGTTTTATTATGGATACTACCGTGGAACAGATGAACATAGGTGGATTCAGGGAGAACTCTATCCGAACCGTCCGTATTATTGGGGCTATGAACCGCGTTATCCAGGACGTATCTATAAAAAATCCCTTCATGGAATTCAAAATAAGCAATTTAGAAGAAGTGGATTTTATGAATTAATTAGAAAAAGTGAAAAGATAGAGCCAATCTATTATTTAGATCGGTTAAGCTGGTATCCCTATTTTGAACAATTGGCAAAAGCCGGACTGGATCAGTTAGTGGATGACATTTTGAGTACTGGAACATCTATCTATTTCCAAGAAGCAGACTCTTTAGGACATGCACTGGGGATTGATAAATTCCGGCTAAACAGACTTCGGAATAACAAGGGTGGACGCATATTTCTTGAATGGTTGATTTTTGAAAAAGGATTGGGAAAGGTGATCAAAGATGACGTGATTGCCTGGTTCTCAAAATGTAAGATTAACCCGACAGAACTATCATTTATACTAGATCGAATGAGCCCGGAACAGATAAAGAATTATTTAGAAAAACAGGCAGAAGAAAGTGAAAAGAAACCGAAAGATCTTGTGGGTACCTGGAAGGATTATCTTGATATGGCTGAAAAACTAGGCCTGAATGTAAAAGATTCCATTGTATATCGGGTACGAAAGCTGGAACTGCGGCATAATGAAGTGATCCAAATGCTGAAAGATAAAGAAATGGATTTGAAAGCAGATGAGATCGTGGAAAAGTTTCCTACAATAGAAGCGGTTTGCGAAAGTCTGAAAAAATATGAATATAAAAATCAAAAATATCAGATTGTAGCACCGCGAAGCGTCAGGGATATTTTTGTAGAGGGAAATGAACTAAAGCATTGCATTACTGGAAAGGAAACTTATTTTGACCGTATGGCAAAACAGGAATCCTATCTTTTGTTTCTACGAAAAACAGATACTCCAGAGAAACCCTATTATACATTGGAGGTGGAACCTGATGGAACAGTACGCCAGAAGCGGACTTATTTTGACCGTCAAAATCCTGACATTGAGGAAGCAAAAAAATTTTTGGTAAAATGGCAGGAGCAGCTTGTGCGTAAGCTCAACAAGGAAGATAAGATCCTTTCACTAAAGAGCCGGGATCTTCGGAAAAAAGAAATCAAAGATTTGCGGAAAAAGAAAGTAAAAGTGAATGGATTTGGATTCACTGGAAAGCTGCTTGCGGATATTCTGGAAGAGGATTTGATGGAGAACGCCGCATAAAATGGTAAACAAAAGAGAGAAAGGATAAAGATACTATGGCCTATATAATGTTTGATGATAACCAGGTTGTTATCACTGGTAAGATTGTAATGGATTTTACATTTAGTCATAAGATTTGTGGAGAATGCTTTTATAAGACGGAGCTTCAGGTTAAGCGCCTCAGCGATTCTGTAGATACAATTCCGGTGCTGATATCGGAACAAATTGCAGATATTACGAAGAGCCGCGTTGGTGAATTTGCGGAAATTTATGGGGAATTTCATTCACATAATCTACGTGAAGAAAACCATACTCGATTAGAGCTTTATGTATTTGCCAGGGAAGTGAAATTTGTAGAGGTAAATGACTCTAAGACGGATTACACAAATCGAATTCTTCTGGAAGGTACAATCTGTAAACCTACAGTTTACCGAAAAACCCCTCTGAAAAAAGAAATTACGGATCTGCTTCTGGCTGTGAACCGGTCTTTTGGAAAATCAGATTACATACCCTGCATTTGTTGGGGGAGTACCGCCCGCTATGCGGCTGATCTTAAAGTGGGAACCCGTGTGATGGTCTGGGGCAGAATCCAAAGCCGGGAGTACAAAAAACGGATCGAGGAAAATGAAACTCAGAAGCGAATTGTATATGAGGTTTCAATAAATACGCTGGAGGTAGCGTAAATGTTGAGTTTATAACTTTTTATGATAATTAAGCGATAATAATAAAACTTTAATGCTACATATTTGAAACTGTGATGAAATTGACACATAGTTTCATGGATGATATTATAAAAATGGTATTTGGCAGTAGATGCTGCATAAACTCTTATCTCGGTTAGGTTCGGGATGAATGGAAATAACGGTAGTGTGTGCAATTGCACCCAAAAATCACGAAAACGTTGATTTTTGGGTGCTTTTTTTGATTTGGGAGGTGATTATTATGTCTGAGAAATATTTGCTGACGATTGATGAGGCTGCTGAATATTTCAACATTGGTAAAAACAAACTGCGCGATATGATAAAAGAACCTTGCTGCAATTTTGTGCTTTTCAATGGTAAGAAAGCGCTTATCAAAAAAAACAGACTGGAATCATATTTAGATGAAACTGTTTATTTATGATTGCAGGAAACGGAGGTGTGTGATAAGATTAGTGCTATAAAAAATAACATTTACGCACCTCTAGTTAAAAAGAGGTGAAAGAATGGGAAAAAATTTAAAAGGAAAGGAATTGGGAAAAGGCATTACACAAAGAAAAAACGGGGTGTATCATGGAAGGTATGTAGACCGTTTTGGCGCCAGAAGATCCGTCTATGGTACAACGGTGAAAGAAGTAAAAGCGAAGCTGGCAGAGGCGGAACTAAACGAACAAAAGCTGTCAAATATTGTTGATGAAAAAATAACATTGGATGAGTGGTACGAAAAATGGATGCGGGTTTATAAAGAGCCTGTTGTCAGGCTCAGTACAAAAACTACATACAATTCAATGTATAGAAGGTTGATTTCACCAGTTTTTGGAAAAACTCGTTTAGTAAATATCACCAAATTGATGATTACAGATTTAGTGAATAATATGTCAAAAAAAGGATATCAGTATGAGTCTCTGAACAAAGTGAAGGTTCTTCTTATTGATATGCTTAATAGAGCAATGGAAGATCAGTTCCTTATCCGCAATCCAGCAAAAGGTGTAAGATTGCCAAAGAATAAGCCGCAGAATGAGATTAAGGCACTCAGCAAAGAGGATCAGACAGACTTTTTTGAATGTGCCGCCGGTACATTCTATAATAATATGTTTGTTGTTGCTGTAAATACTGGTTTACGTCCGGGAGAATTGTATGCGCTTACGGAAGAGGATATTGATTGGAAAAATAATGTTATTCATGTGAATCGTACGCTGTTGTATCAGAAACTGGAGGGTGATGAGTGTAAGACATTTCATCTTGGTCCCCCAAAGACAGAAACAAGCATAAGAACAGTTCCGATTAATTCATATTGCCGTAAAGCACTAGAAAAACAGATTATTCAGCATAAAATTGTAATGGCGAAAACGTGTAGGAAGAATTTGGAATTTCCTGATTTCCTGTTTACTACGAAGCTTGGGACTCCATTAAATGCACAATTATATTGCGATGCAATTGAAAGAATCGTGCAGGAAGTGAATCTGATGAGGGATCCGTTGGATTTGATGGAAACTTTTTCAGGACACTGCTTCAGACATACATTTGCTACTAGATGTTTTGAAGCTGGAATTGTACCAAAAACAGTGCAAGCGTATCTTGGCCATGCTTCTCTTCAGATGACAATGGATTTATATACTGCGGTTATGGAGCATAAAAAAGTGAATGATATGCAACTTCTTGAAGATTCAATTGATCTCCCTGATCCGGCAGCTGAGATAAATTTAGCTAGTAATGAAAAAGTTATTAAATTTTGTGGATGATACCGTGGGGTAAAAATGGGGTAGTGCAGAAAAATGATATGGCGTAGAGCCTTGGAATCCCTTGATTTTACTGGATTTATTGTAACCAGATGGGGTGCAAATAAATGTAATTATTACGTCTATCAGAGCACCCCATACGACCTCTACGGAACACCTGATTTTTCCAGTATTTCCAGGGGTTGAGAGAGTGGTGTATTCCACGTAAATTATTATAATTTCAAGCTATTTATTACGAAAATGGAGTAAAAATGGAGTACTAGAGCGTGTTTGAAAAAGGCTTTCTGCAAGATGTGCGTCACAATTTGTGGGAGATTTTGCCCGGATGAGGGCGGGGCTGTCTATTTCCCGACAGCCCCTTTTCAAAACTGACATAACTATTCCGTCAAAAGAAAAAACTTTACATCCAGTCGATATTGTGCTATAATTTTTTAGTCGAAGTGGTTGTATATGAGGTTGCTGTTTAAATGTTAGACAGTAACTAATGATAATGCAGCTTTCGAATTTATGCACCTGTAGCTCAGTGGATAGAGCAGTGGTTTCCGGTACCATGTGCGGGGGTTCGATTCCCTTCAGGTGTATTGCCTGGAACGATCGGGCGTTCCGGTGCGTTGTATTAAGGAGGACAAGAACTTGGATAATTTCAGAGAATGGTTATCAGATAACCTTCGCTATTTTATGCTTGGCGGAGCGATTCTGTTAATCGTGGTTGTCCTGTTTTTCGGTATCCGTGCATTTATGGGAAGCGGGAAGGGCGATTCCAGCAAGGATACAGCCGATGAGCAGGTAACAGCAGACAACGACCAGGGAAATGTTCCTTCTTCTCCGGCAAATGATGGGGAGACTGACGGGAAGAAAGACGCCAATCCCATGGAAAAAGCTAATGAAGAGATTACTTCATTGATCAAGAGCTATTACACAGCTCTGGGGGATAAAGATATTACCAAATTGCGTACATTGGTAGATAATCTTGCACCGGCAGACGAGTCTAAGATTACCAATGCCAAGTACATTGAAGGGTATGAAGCTGGTGATATCTACACGAAAAAGGGGCTTGATGACGATTCCTATGTAGTATATTCCTGTTTTTACTACATCTGTCAGGGGATTGATACAAAGGTACCTGCGCTTGCTGAGTTCTATGTGGTAAAGGACACAGACGGGAACTGGAAGATTGACGGCGCTGCTCACGATGACAGCGACGAGATAACGAAATATGAAGTTTCTTTGCGTCAGGATGACGACGTGAAGGAGCTGAAGGCCAAGGTACAGAAGCAGTATGAGGATGCACAGACTGCAGATCCTGCACTTGCTGCTTTCCTTGATGGTCTTGGTGAGGATGTCACAGGATCTGCAGAGACAGCCGATGGAACTACGCTGGTAGTGACAGAGGATTGTAATGTCCGTGCAGCAGCCAGCAGTGATGCAGAAGTGATTGGTGGATTGTCCGCTGGGACAGAAGTAGTCAAGAAAGGTGAGAGCGGAGACTGGATCCAGATTGACTATGAAGGCTCTGAGGCGTATGTTCACAGCAGCCTTCTGGAAGAGAAAACTGAATAAGTATAAAAGAGGAATTGTCATGATGGCAGTTCCTTTTTTGCGTGTTTGAAAAAATATATAGAATAAACCAGAGTATAGTTGCTGATTTCCTGAAAACGATACTCTGGTTTTTATGTAGTGCTATATTATGATACCAGTGTCAAAAGGTCAAAAAGCCGTTCGTGCTTGCACGATAAGGCGTTTGAACTTGGGACACGCCAAATCAAAACGATCCATAAGCGGTTCCGTTTTCCAATGTAATTCCCTTTGCAGCAGCCAGCTCGCTTACTGTTACCAGCTGATAGCCCTCCTGCAGCAGCTGCGGAATAAAAATTTCAGCAGCATCCACAGATTCTTTGAAAATATCATGCATTAAAATAATCTGTCCATCACTGGCGTTGTCCATTACATTCTGTACTGTGGAATCTGCATTCTGTGTTTCCCAGTCCAGAGTATCCACAGACCACAAAATCAGAGGCCTTGCTGCAGTCTCTGCTACGGTGTCATTGTAAGAACCATAAGGGGGGCGCACAACAGTGGCAATGTGCCCTGTGAGATCCTGGATCAGCTGATCTGTGCGGGAAAGCTGACTTGCAGCATCATCGGCGGAAAGCGTGGTGAGATCCGGGTGATCATAAGAGTGGTTTCCAATCTCGCATCCAAGCTCCTCCATACGCTTTACAGGTTCCTGAAAATATTCCACTTCCTGACCTGCCAGGAAAAAAGTAGCTTTTACATTGTTTGCTTCCAGACAATCCAAAAGACGGTCTGTAAAATCACTGGGTCCATCATCAAAGGTGAGGGCAATCATCCCCTTTGGCTCCGGAGAAACAGTCGGTTCCGAAGTAACGGAGGCTTCCGGTACAGGGGAGACTTCTGATGCTGCAGAAGAGGCTTCAGAAGGATCATCGACTTCGGAAGAAGCTTTTCTGGAATCTTCATTTCGATCAGAAGAAATATCAGCTTCTGCAGCCGGTGTGGAAGCACCTGTCGCAGAAGCTGTGAGATTGTCAGCATTCGAAGAATCTGATGTAGTATTCATGTAGAATACAAGATCCTGATTGGAACTATCATCTGCCGTCGTCGGTTCACCCTGTTGTGCACCGTCAGCGCCAAAGTGATAAATTTTGCCGTCTATTGTCACGTCACCAGTCTGAAGAACTCCATCTGCATTGAGGTAGTAGCGCTTGCCATCAAGCTCAAGCCATCCGGTCTGCATAACGCCTTTGTCATTGAAGTAATAGCGGTGTCCGTCTGTATCTGTGAGCCAGCCTTTATAACCTTCTCCGTTTACCATGAAATACCAGTTACTGTCAACTGGCGTCCACACCCCCTGGGAAGCTTCCGGAGAGACTTCGAAAGAAGTGTCTGAACCTGAAAGGGTATCAGGTGCCGGGGTATCTGCGGCAGGCGTTTCGGTGGGAATGACATCCTCCGGTGTGTTCTCCTCTTCTGCATCGGTATTTTTAGCTGCCGCACCACCAGATTGAATCTGGGAATCATCTGTATTTCCAGCTACGAACATGTCCGGGATCTGGGTATCTGTAATGGGTGAGTGCGAAGCGGAAGACTGGGTAAAAGAAACTCCGCATGCAAGACACATAAGAACAGCAGCTATAGCCAGCCCCTTATTCGTCCGTGGTTTATGGCCAGGCATATAATTCCTCCTTTATGTAACGATTTCATGATGCCAGTGTATTTCATTACTGTTCACTGGCAGCATTTCATTTTTTTGATCATGTTACGGTTCATTTCGTGACCAGCAACACGCTTTGTTATGTACAGAAATCATGGGTCTGCATGATTTTCAGCTGTACAGTAACCTAATAATACAATATATGACGAAAAAAAACAAGACCGGCTTACGCGCTGAATCTAATTGTGCAATTTAACGATATATTGGAAAATATTTCACAGAAAATCAGAAAATGTTTATTTGAAATTTGACAGAGATTCTGCTATATTAAGTTGTGATAACGATGATTTGAAAAGCAGATACAAAAGCTTTTTACAGTTTATTGTTTTTTATCTGTTACAATGGATAAGAACAGGAAAGAAGAGGAAGCGGTTGCGTAAAAAATCCCATATACTGGTAGCCAGATATCTGGCAGACCAGATGCCTGCCACTAAGAGTCTGCAGTCCCACAGAAAGGCGTTCTGCCTTGGAAGCATTCTTCCGGATATCAAGCCATCTTTTCTTACAAAGAAGCATGAATATTTCGGCACCTTCGAAGAAATCCAGGGTAAGATGAAAGCTCTTATTGACAATGATCCCAAAGAAAGCAAGGAGCGCGTTTACTGGCGCAGGTTTGGCGAAGTGATGCATTATATGGCAGATTATTTTACATTTCCCCATAATAAGAACTTTACCGGGAATCTGTACGAGCATAATAAATACGAGAAGCATCTTAAGAACCATCTGAAGCGTTACATAGAGAGTGGGGCAGCAGATCGTATGGTCATTCTTCCAGTGAATTTCGGAAGCTTCAGGGAACTGGTGGAGTACATTGGAAATGCCCATGAAAGATATCTTCTTAAGGAGCGTAATATTGCAGAGGATGTTCAGTATATTCTCAGAATCTGTTCACAGGTTATTCATGGAATCCTGCAGCTGGCTGCGAAGCAGTTTGGCAGAGAGGATATTCTGATTCCGGCTGCATGCTGATAATGGGAAGAGCCAGTGCCGGGAGATCACAGCAGTTTGTCTGTGAGTACCGGCACTGGTATTTTTTTGTACAGCAGGAAAAATGAATTCTTCGCTGCTGCGAAAAAAGCGGCATTTAGCAAGTGGGAAACGCTTTCACTTAAATCTGTACAGAAATTGTGAAGAAAAAATAAAAAATCACGAAAATACATCTGTATATTTTGAGGATAGTTGATTTAGAAGGGTTAGTATGCTACAATAATGCATGTTAATACTTAATGCGAACTGTCTTTAAGGTAAAAATGCATACCTTTATATAGGGGAGTAAAGGGATGTTCATGAATAGAAGGGAGCATCTTTTGAATATGAAAAATAAATATCTGACAAAATGTTTATGTATTACTATGGCAGCTGCTATATCCTTTACAGGAACGGCCAGTGTTTTTGCCTCAGAAGAGACAGCCTTGTCAGAAACAGAAACAGCTGCCCGAGAAGCGGCAGCAGAGCCGATTTCATCAGAGCAGGCATCGGCAGAGACGCTTTCCGCGCCTCCGGAGACAACGTCAGAGCCGGCACAGGCACCTGCAGAGTCTGTACAGACACCATCAGAGCCCACAGAAACACCAGCAGAGCCTACACAGATTCCATCAGAGCCTACTACACCAGATCATATACCTACAGTGACACCGGCTCCAAGTGAAACACCAGATCATACACCTACAGTGACACCGGCTCCAAGTGTGACGCCAGATCATACACCTGAGGTGACACCAGAACCAAGTGCGACACCAGAACCAAGCGTGACACCAGAACCTAGTGCAACGCCGGACGATACCCCCACAGTGACACCAGAGCCTAGTGCCGCACCTGAGGTGACACCCACTGTGACTCCTGGACTTTCAGCAGAGAGCCAGAAGAAGGTAAGTGCCCTAATCAAAGACATTGATAAAACCTTCAAGCAGGAATTAGATAAGAAAAAGAAGAAAAAAGTCAAAGCCCTGAGAAAGACCTATAACAGCTTTTCAGACCAGGAGAAGGCTGCTGTTACTAATTACAAGCTTCTTACCGATATGGAGAAGACGATCAGCCAGCTGTCCGGGGCAGCAGACGATAAAGATGCAGATAAGATTGACAGCACTACAACGCAGGCACTTAATGGAACCCCAGTCTACTATGCATCTAATCTTCACGCAGGCAAGGAATTTTATCTGAACAGCCTGCAGGAGAACTATCAGCTGTCATTTTCTGATGATTTTGCAGATGTTATGGAGCAGATTGAGACAGAGTATAAGGCTGCCAATCAACTGACAGATGTATCTGATTCCGAAGGTGGTGTTACCACATCCGCAGATACCCTTCTTGTACGCAACTGGCAGGATATACTTGCCATATATGTCTATGAGAAGAGCCTTGATGGTGCCACTTCTTTTACGCTGGATTCTTCCTGTAAGGATGATCTGGCAGCTATTTTTGCCAGAATGAATCCTGTTGTGAAGGACGAAAGTAATTCTAACAGAGTTACATATGGAAATTACCATATTAACCATTACATTAAAGAAAATAAGATCCCCAAGGATGAGAGGGGAATTTTGAAGAAATATCTTGAAACAGACTGCAAGCTTCTTTGTGCAACCGTTACAGCAGCCAAGGGCTTTGTAAGACAGAGTGTTGGCGATGACGTTTCAGAAGAGCGTGTAAATGTAATTGCAGCTGCTTATTCACTGGTTGGTAAGGTGGGGTATTTCTGGGGCGGCAAGTCTACTGTAATCGGAATGGATCCAAGCTGGGGCGCAGTACAGCAGGTAAGCGCAGAAGGAAGTCAGAGTACCGGTACTTTACGTGCGTATGGCCTTGACTGCAGCGGTTTTGTTACCTGGGCAGTGATCAATGGCTATGAGAATCAGGCTATGATCGCAGCTGTAGGAAG
The DNA here is from genome assembly GCF_040924365.1 of Ruminococcus sp. 1001136sp1_2201st1_G3_2201SCRN_220225. Lineage (NCBI taxonomy): Bacteria > Bacillati > Bacillota > Clostridia > Eubacteriales > Oscillospiraceae > Ruminococcus > Ruminococcus sp. 1001136sp1_2201st1_G3_2201SCRN_220225. Next base: position 17,574 of record NZ_JBCOME010000034.1, read on the forward strand.
CGGTACCTCAGACCAGTGGGGCAGAGCGAACGTGGTAAGTGAAGCAGATGCCCAGCCAGGTGACCTGGTTTTCCAGAGAGGACCAGAAGCCGGAAGTGCCAACCATGTGGGTATTATCTGTGGAAAAACTGACGCAGGAGACTGGATCGTTGTACATTGTTCTTCCAGCAAGAATGGAGTTACAGTAGGAGAGGCTTATAGTGCAAGCTTTCGTTACATTCGTCAGCCATCCTTCTATCCGAATGCACAGCAGGTAGAAGAAATGAGGCAGAGTGGTAAAGCTATAGCCAATACCCAGTATATCACAGGAATTGACGTATCCAATAACCTTCAGGATCTGATTAAGGCGAACCTTGTTACAACAGGAGATATGGATACGGTTACCATAGATGCTTCCGGAGACGGAACTGTTTCACCGGGAAGCCTCTATGTCGCAAACAGCCTTCAGGAATTGTTTGATGCAGGACAGCACGTAAGTGTATTTAGTAAGGTGACATACGGAGATGCCGCAGAGATGGAAGCTGGCAGTAATGAGGCAGCAGGTACTGCGGGAGTTAATAAAGCCCAGACAGTAGATTTTTCCAGAATTATGGTTACCAATTCTCTTCAGGAGCTGTTGGCGGCGACAATTGGAATTCAGTGACGCAAAAGTGCTTCCACACCCGGATTCGGGCAGGAAGCACTTTTCATTTGTATAGACTGAGTGAACAGATTACAGAATTGATTTTCAGACAGGCTCCGGGAGGCTGTGACTGGCATATGCTGCTGCAAGAAAATGGAATTACTGTTCACTCTGTTCACAAAAAACACCTTGCGGAATGTCACCAGTGAACAATAATAAAATGGAGTCACAGAGTATGCCCTGACATTTAGCGGTTAATACCGGACAATACGTCTTCAATCCATTTATCCGTATTATAGTTATCATCAAAGAATTTTACGATTACCCCATAAGGTTCTTTTTCATTGGAAAAAGCATTGGCCTCATCGGTATCTACGTGCATGGCAAGGCGGTAACTCCAGTCTACACGTACTACCACATCTGCATAAATAAGAGCGCGGCCGAAGCTTTTGGTCAGGACAAAAACTTCGTCATTATCTTTGACCTTCAAAGTAACAGCATCTGCCGGAGTCATGTGAATGTGACGTTTGGCAACAATGACACCGTGATCAAGGATAAGTTCGCCCTTGGGTCCGATGAGAGTGCAGCCAGGGGAGCCGACAGTATCACCAGACTGGCGGATAAGACCGGGAAGACCGATCTTGCGGGTATCTGTAAGGGAAAGCTCAATCTGGGTTTCTTTACGAAAAGGACCTAGAATGGCCATATTCTTATACTCACCTTTAGGCCCCTTTACGGTAAGACGTTCCTGGCAGAGATACTGTCCAGGTTGGCTTAATTCCTTTATGTAATGAAGCTGGGCATCCTCTCCAAACAGGAGTTGGAAATCCTCCTGGGAAACATGAATATGCCGTGCTGAGGTTTCAATCGGTATTTTAATGCTCATGGAAATTCCTCCGATATTATATAGAGTGTGAACATCAGTACTGTTTTAACACTGCAATAGATTAAGTTTAATATTAATGAGAAAAAATAGCAAGCCTTTTTTTACAGGCACATATACAGGAGTGTATGAAATGAAAAAACATACAGACAGCGGTTTTACCTTTGATATTAAGGAAGATCATGCTGCAGTAATGGAAATTGATGGGGATCCCCAGATTGTGGAAATTCCGGAACAGATCGACGGAGTACCGGTCACAGAACTGGCTGAATATCTTTTTTCCGGGAAAAGCTGTCAGGTCATACGGATTCCCTTGGGAGTTCAGAAAATAGGCCGTTACGGTTTTTATAACTGTCGGAATCTGGAAGAGCTATGGTTTTCCAGTGATTTTACTGATCTTGGAAGTGGAGCTTTTACAGGGTGCCACAGGATCCGAAGAATGGAAGTTTTGATGAATGATGAACAATCCGGGCTGAAAGAGATCCTTTCAGAAGTTGGGGAGGAGCTGCGGGTACATTTATATGGAAAAGTGGAAGCCATGCTTTGGTTTCCGGAATATTATGAGGAAGGTGTGGAAAATACTCCTGCCAGGATATTGATGACTGAGGTGCATGGAAGCGGTCTGTATTACAGAAACTGCTTTCAGGGAAAAGTATTTCATTTTCTGGAGTATGACAAGCGTTTTGAGATGGCGAGAGCCCAGGAATCATCAGATTTCCTGAGAGAAATGGTATATGGCAGACTGAACTGGCCGACAGGGCTGACAGAACAGGCGAAAATACAGTACGAGCAGTACCTGAAGGAGCATATAGAACAGATTGCTTCTGATTTTATCCGTCAGAAAAGAGGAGAAGAGCTGGAATGGCTTCTTCACACGTATCCCCTGGAACCTGGGCAGAAAGAACTGTTTACAGGTCTGGTAAATCTGGCAGACAAAGTGAAATCTCCGGAGATTTTAAGTATGCTTATGGAGTACCAGAGACTGCATTTTCCATCGAAAAGGAGAAGTTTTGAACTATGAGTGGTTCAGAAGAGAAAAAATTGAATTCATTACATGAGGAAGATTCGTTATATAAAGCGCAGGGGGGAAAAGCTGCTTACCAGATAAGTCCGACATATGGGCAAAATACTTTGTACAAGGTAAATCCGGTACATGACGCCTGGGATCGTGCGTTGGCGGCAGAAAGCATCTGCCAGGATATTTTGTCCAGTGCCAGAAACCAGTTGTACCTGAATATGCGCTTTATGGACTGCGCATTGTCAGCACTTTTCTTTCAGGGAGATATGGGCGTTCATCCTGTTGGAACGGATGGAACTGTCCTGTACTATCAGCCGGAAGAACTGATGGAACAGTTCAGGAGAAGCCAGGAAAAGGTGAATCGAATCTATCTTCACAGCCTTTTACACTGCATTTTTCTCCACTGTTTTCCAGAGAAGGATGAAGAAGGAAATCCTGCTGTGGATGTCCAGTACTGGAATCTTGCATGTGACATTACAGTGGAAAATATCATTGACGGGCTTTATCTGAAATGTGTGCATCAGCCGGCATCTATGGTGAAGAGGCAGGCGTTGAAGCTGATACTGGAAGAGGGAAAGGTAATGACGGCTCAGAGAATTTACCGAAGGCTTCAGACTCTTCATTTGCCGGAAAATAAAATGCAGGAGCTGCGCCGTGAGTTTACTCAGGATGACCATGGTAAGTGGTATGAAAACCATCCAAACAGTCCTCAGATGTCCCAGCGGAAAAAGAACTGGGACGACATCCGCAACCGCATGCAGACAGAGATGGAAACTTTTTCAAAAGAAGCGGGAGAAGGCGGAGAAACTCTGGTAGACCAGCTGCGTGCCCAGAATCAAAATCGCTATGATTATAAAGAATTTCTGCGGAAATTTTCTGTTTTGAAAGAAGAAATGAAAGTTGATATGGACACTTTCGATTATATATTTTACAATTATGGAATGAATCTGTATGGCAATATGCCGCTGATCGAGCCCTTAGAAACGAAAGAAGAGCGGAAGGTGGAAGATTTTGTGATCGTTATTGACACTTCCATGTCCTGTAAAGGAGAGCTTGTCCGGAAGTTTCTGGAGGAAACCTACAGTGTGCTCAGTGAATCTGAGAGCTTTTTCAGGCGGATTCACGTACACATTCTTCAGTGTGACGAGAAAATCCAGTCTGATGTGGTGATTGAAAATGCCATGCAGTTGAAGGAATATATGTCCCATTTCACAGTGAAAGGAGGGGGCGGCACAGATTTTCGCCCTGCTTTTGCCTATGTGGAACAGCTTATGAGAGCGAAGAAGTTTACAAAACTTCGGGGACTGATTTATTTTACAGATGGTTATGGAATTTATCCGGCAAAAATGCCTCCGTATGAGACAGCTTTTGTATTTATGAAGGAGGATTATCAGGACATTGATGTGCCGCCATGGGCGATCAGGCTGATCCTTGATGAAGAGGATCTGGAGTCTGTTTAAAAAGTCTTTCTGTGTCAGATCTCATGTAAAGCAGGATATGTAGATTAGAGCCTGTTTGAAAAATCATTCCCGCAATCTGCACGCCCCACTTTGCGGTATATTTTGCCCGAATTCGGTTGCCGTAGCCCGCTACGGCGCCCTCATCCGGACAAAATCTCCCACAAATTGTGACGCACATCTTGCAGAAAGCCTTTTTCAAACATGCTCTAGAATAGTACAGCCAATCTGTAAAGACGAGGAGAATATAATATTATGAACATCAAGCGAGCGAAGGAAGAAATACGCAATACAATAGAAGCTTACCTTTTGAAAAATGAATACGGGGAGTATGAGATACCGGTTATGGCCCAGCGCCCTGTTTTTCTTATTGGCGCCCCTGGAATCGGCAAGACACAGATCATGGAGCAGATTTCCCGGGAATGTAAGGTGGGACTGGTTTCTTACACCATTACCCACCATACCAGACAGAGTGCAATTGGACTTCCTTTTATTTCCAGAAAGAATTTTGACGGAAAAGAGATGGCAGTTACAGAATATACCATGAGCGAGATCGTAGCATCCATCTATGAGAAAATCCAGGAATCCGGCCTTCGAGAGGGGATTTTGTTTATTGATGAGATCAATTGTGTTTCCGAGACACTGGCACCTGCCATGCTGCAGTTTCTTCAGTGTAAAACCTTTGGAAGCCACAAGATCCCGGAAGGCTGGCTGATCGTAGCTGCCGGGAATCCGCCGGAGTACAATAAATCGGTCCGTGAATTTGATGTGGTGACCATGGACCGTGTGAAGAAAATCCAGGTGGAGCCGGATTTTGACGCATGGAGAGAGTATGCTTACGCAAAAGGCGTTCACCCTGCAGTGATTTCCTATCTGAATACAAGACCGGCTAATTTTTATAAGATGGAGAGCACAGTAGATGGCAAAAATTTTGCTACTCCAAGAGGATGGGAGGATCTGTCCAGACTGATACGGGTATATGAAAAACTGGAGAAAACCGTGGATAAGGACGTGGTAGTCCAGTATATCCAGCATCCGCAGATTGCAAGAGATTTCGCCAGCTATTTGGAACTTTTCTACAAGTACCGTACGGATTATCAGATCGATGAGGTTTTAAGCGGCCATATTGATGATATTCTGGTAAAAAAGGCGGCACATGCTTCCTTTGATGAAAAGCTGAGTGTCACCGGACTTCTTCTTTCCAGACTGAACAAAGCCTTTGGAAAGGTGAAGGAAGAGGAAGAAAAGCTTGTCAGCATTTTTGATATTTTAAAAGAGGCGAAAGAGCCTCTTATGGGAGCGCAGAAGGAGCAGCCGTTGGTTTATCTGGAGGATGTAAAGAACCGCTTCCAGTCAGACTCATTGGCAAAGAAGAAAGCAGGGCTTTTGTCCAGGGAGGACCTCCATCATGACCAGCAGGTTCTGGATACCCTGGAAAAATATGTGATGGATCTGAAGAAAGAGAATGTACAGGATGGCCAGTCTGCTTTTTCCCTTCTCAGAGGCTGGTTTAATGCGGAAAAAGAAGAATATGACAATGGTTTTGACAAGGCGGCGAAGCAGCTTGAATATGCTTTTGATTTTATGGAGAGTGCTTTTGCGGGTGGACAGGAACTTGTGGTATTTATTACAGAACTGAATACCAGCAGTCCTGCAGTGGCTTTTCTTCAGGAATATTCCTGTGAAAGATATTACCGCTACAATAAGGAACTTTTATTCCGGGAAAACACCAGAGATATTCTGGAACGGATCCGGCAGCTTGGGTAAGGAGGCTGAATGAGAAAAAGAAAACCATGGAAATTTATTTTTATTCTTCTGTTTGCAGTGGCAATTTCCCTGGGAGTCTATGTTTATCAGCAGCAGTATGAGCCGGACGATTTGTTTGTAAAGGTGGGAGAGGGAATTCTGGATAACGCTCCGGAGATTTTTTCCGGAGAGCCGAAAGAAGTCCAGGAACTGCGGAAGCAGGAGGTGGCAGATACCGACACACAGGGACTGCGCCAGGAATACTATTTTAGTCAGCTGAATGAAGAAGAACAGCGGGGCTATCGGGAAATAATAGAAGGAATCCGGGCAAAAGAGAAAGAATTTTACCTTACGATCTATGAGGATGACACTGTAAATAAGGTTTACCATGCGGTGCTTATGGATCATCCGGAGCTGTTCTGGGTGCATAACCGGAAGCAGGTATATAAAACAACCTTCTCAAATGCCAATTATTGTATGTTTTCTCCTGGTTACAGTTATACGGATGAGGAAATCCAGGAGATACAGGCAGCTGCTGACAATGCCTGTCAGGAGGTAAGTGCATTGGTCTCAGAGGAGGCGGATGATTATGAAAAGGCGAAAGCAGTTTATACTTATCTGATCGATACTGCCGAATATCAGGAATCTGAGGACGACCAGAGCATGGCAGGAATCTTTTGGAGGAGGCAGGCAGTGTGTGCCGGATATGCAGGGGCTGCTCAGTATCTGCTGGAATATCTTGGAGTGCCCTGTATTTACGTGGAAGGCAGTACTGCCGGAAGTACAGAGGGACATGCCTGGAACATTATTACTTTAAATGGAAATGATTACTATTTTGATGCGACCAACGGTGACCAGCCGGAATTTCTGGAGGGCGATGCAGTCCAGCTTGCAGAACATAAGACAATCCTATATGATTATTTGTGTCCATTCCCGGAGGAGTATGAGATGACATATACACCCTCTGATGAATTTACGGTTCCGGCGTGTTCTGCAACAGATATGAATTTTTATGTGCTGAACCAGGGCTGCTTTGACAGTTATGACTATCAGGAAATTCTGGCATACTGTCAGATGAGGCTGAATAACGGGGCTGCAGTAGTGAGGTTTAAATTCTCATCACAGGAAGCTTTTGAACAGGCCAGAGCAGACTGGATCAATGGAGATGCCATTCAGGAGGCTGCAAGATATTATATGACTATATATGGAATGAGTCAGGTAGAGTATCATTATGGAATTTTGGAAAACATGAAAACTATCTATTATATGTTTTAAAAGGAAGAGGTATAAACAGATATGGTTGATATTTTAAAAAATATTATGAATATTGCATACAGAGTTCGGGATATGCAGATCGCGGGTACTTTGTCCATGGCGTTATTTGGAGTAGTGCTTGTGTTCGGAATTATGAACTGTGTACTCGGATACCGTCTTTTAAGATTCTGGATGATGATCTTTGGATTTCTCATTGGAGCAGGAATCGGATTATTTGCCATTCATCAGATCGGATTCGGGGAAAAGATGTATTATGCAGTGGGAATGATCGGGGTAGGACTGGTACTTGCCATTCTTTCTTTTGCAGTGTTTAAGGCCGGTATTTTTATTATGGGAGCAGGAATTGGGCTGACGATTACTGTATATATTATCCATCCGACTACTTCTTTCAGCTTTTTCATCTGTCTTCTGGCGGGAGTAGGTCTCGGAATGCTGGCGCTTCGCTATGAAAGAGAAGTGATCATTGTGGGAACCAGTATTCTGGGTGGTATCTTAAGTGGCTTTTCTGCTGCCAAGCTGGCAAAAATGGAGGAAATTCCTTTTGGAATTATTTTTTCCATTGGGTTCGCCCTTGTGGGAATGTTGATCCAGTTTGCCATTAATAAGCCGAAATATGACGATGATTACGATGACGAGGAAGATGAGGATCAGGGGAAAGTACCAGAAAGACGACAGAAACGGGAAGAAGCTGACTGGGAGGAGGTTGAAAACGAGACAAAGCGCAGAGGGAAAAAAGAACGTGATGATAAAAAGAATCCTTCCAGGGAGCAGTACAGAAAGTATCAGGAAGAGTATGAAGATGATGATTTAGATGATGATCTGTCTGATGCAGATGACAAGGAAATTGATGAGATTCTGGATGAGTATGGCGTGGACGAGGAAGATGTGATTGAGGAATATCTGGAAGATTATTATGGCGAGAACAAGAGAAAGCCGCAGAAAAGACGGAAAAGTAAGAACAAGCGGAAAAACAGTGCCAGCCCTTATCAGAAGAACAGATAGATGAAATCCATTTTCAAACACGCTCTAGAGAGAAAGGCAGAAGAAAGTAAATAAAAACTATGAAATCCTGGAGTCAATAATGCTTCAGGATTTTGACTTATAAAGAAAACGCAGTCAATTGATTTTGAAATTGACTGCGCTTTGTTTTGTGAATTAGAATTCGATTTCCTTTAAATATCTTGCCAGAGCATCCTGCCAGGTTGGAAGAGGGGTGAATCCATTTTCTACCAGCTTCTTTTTGTTCAGACGGCTGTTAAATGGGCGTGCTGCTTTGGAAACTCCGTATTCAGCGGTGGTAACAGGAAGAACTGTTACTTTATCCTCGGCATACTCGGTATGTCCAAGCTCAACAGCCTGACGGAAGATTTCCTTAGTGAAATCATACCAGCTGATATAACCACCCTCATTGGTTGCGTGATAGTAACCGTATTTGTCAGTGAGAATCATGTCGATCATCAGGCGGGCAAGGTCATAGGTGTAGGTTGGAGTACCGATCTGGTCGTTGACAACCTTTAAGGTATCATGCGTTTTGGCAACGTTTAACATGGTTTTGATAAAGTTCTTGCCATTTTTACCAAATACCCATGCAATACGGATAATAAAAAATTTGTCAACATTGTTATAAACTGCAAGCTCTCCGTCAAGTTTCGTCTGACCGTAAACATTCAGAGGCTTGTAGGCTTTACAGTCTGGCTCCCATGGAGTGGTGCCCTGACCGTCGAATACATAGTCTGTGGAAAGATACATCATTTTGATGCCCAGCTTTTTGCAGACTTTTGCAATATTTTCAGTACCAAGAACATTTACTTTGCGGACGATTTCCTGTTTGTCCTCATCTTCAGCTGCATCTACAGCTGTCCAGGCTGCACAGTGTACCACGCCGTCCACGCCTGCTTCTGTAATGGCTTTTTCCACAGCGGAAGCATCTGTAATGTCTACAGAAATATAAGGCATTGTGGTGACAGCAGTACTATCCTGAATTCCGCTATACTCCGGGGCAAGGTCAGAGCCTACCCCTTCGTATCCGCGTTTGTTAAGTTCGTTCATTACATCATGACCAAGCTGACCGGCCACACCTGTTACAAACAGTTTCATAAAAACAGCCCTCCTTAGCGGTTGCCGTACATTTTTTCGTAGTAATTCTGATACTCTCCGGAAATAATGGTCTCCCACCATTCCTTGTTGTCAAGATACCACTGGATGGTCTTCTTTATACCGTCTGCAAATTTGGTTTCTGGCAGCCAGCCCAGTTCGTTGTGGATCTTGGTTGGGTCGATCGCATAACGCATGTCATGACCCTTACGGTCTGTTACGTATGTGATCAGGCTCTCTGGTTTTCCAAGCTCTTTGCAGATGATCTTAACGATGTCGATATTTTTCATTTCGTTGTGTCCGCCTACATTGTAAACCTCACCAACACGTCCTTTGTGGATGATCAGGTCGATGGCGCGGCAGTGATCCTCAACATACAGCCAGTCACGAACATTCTCACCTTTTCCATAAACAGGAAGCGGTTTGTCATTTAATGCGTTGGCGATCATAAGCGGAATCAGTTTTTCAGGGAAATGATATGGGCCGTAGTTGTTAGAGCAGCGGCTGATGGATACAGGAAGTCCATAGGTTCTGTGGTAAGCAAGTACCAGAAGGTCAGCAGAAGCCTTGGAAGAGCTGTATGGGCTGCTTGTGTGGATCGGAGTCTCCTCTGTGAAGAACAGGTCCGGTCTGTCAAGTGGCAGATCACCGTAAACCTCGTCAGTGGAAACCTGATGGTAACGTTTGATTCCGTATTTGCGGCAGGCATCCATAAGAACAGCAGTACCAATGATGTTTGTGTTCAGGAAAACTTCAGGGTTTTCGATGGAACGGTCAACGTGGCTCTCAGCCGCGAAGTTTACAACCATGTCCGGATGTTCTTCCTCAAAAAGCTTGTAAACTGCTTCACGGTCTGTGATGCTCTCTTTTACAAAACGGAAATTCGGGTTATCCATAACCGGTGCCAGAGTAGAAAGATTACCTGCATAGGTAAGGCAGTCCAGACAGATGATGCGGTAGTCCGGGTACTTTTTTAACATGTGGAAAATAAAGTTGCTTCCGATAAATCCGGCACCGCCGGTAACGATAATATTCATGATATAATTCTCCTTTGATTTTTATAATTAGTGAAGTACGTCCATATATTTGCCATCCAGTACGTCCTTCAGATACTGACCATACTGATTCTTCTTCAGCACGTTGTAAACTTCCATAACTTCTTCTCTGGAAATCCAGCCGTTTAAGTAAGCAATTTCCTCAAGGCATGCAATCTTACGGTGCTGATGGGTTTCTACTGTTTTTACAAAATTAGTTGCGTCTACAAGACTCTCATGTGTACCTGTGTCAAGCCATGTGAAGCCCTGACCAAGAAGCTCTACATTTAACTGACCTTTTTCCAGGTAAATACGGTTCAGGTCTGTGATCTCCAGCTCACCGCGGGCGCTTGGTTTCAGGTTCTTTGCATATTCAACAACTTTGTTATCATAGAAGTAAAGACCTGTTACACAATAGTTGCTCTTCGGATGCTCCGGCTTTTCTTCGATGGAAATGGCCTTGCCTTCCTGGTCGAATTCAACGATACCAAATCGTTCCGGGTCGTCTACATAGTAGCCGAATACAGTAGCACCTTTTCCTGAGCTTGCATTCTCAACAGCGGCTTTCAGACGCTTCTTAAGACCGTGTCCTGCGAAAATGTTGTCTCCAAGAACCATGGCAACCGTGTCATTTCCAATGAACTCTTCGCCGATGATAAATGCCTGTGCAAGTCCATCCGGGCTTGGCTGTACAGCGTAAGTAAGAGATACGCCGAACTGATGACCGTCACCAAGAAGCTCCTTGAAACGTGGGGTATCCTGTGGAGTGGAAATGATCAGGATATCACGGATCCCTGCGTTCATAAGAACGGACATTGGATAGTAGATCATTGGTTTATCATAAATTGGAAGCAGCTGCTTGGATGTGACCATAGTCAATGGGTAAAGTCTGGTACCGGATCCACCGGCTAAAATAATTCCCTTCATAATTTCGTTCTCCTTTGTTGGATTTGCTATATTGTTCCTATTGCGAACAATATCTGATTTATGCTGTCAGGTGCATAATTTCGTAGTCGTTCATGAATGCTGCCGGATTTTGGGCAGCATTTGTTTGCCCTGACCTGAGTCTGTAGCTACATTATAAAAGGTGACCTTACGTTACCTTCAAGACCTTTTTTACAATTATTTCAAGTTTGTTACTTTTTCACAAAGAAATACCCCTGCATCCTTGGTGATATGGAACCCATTTTCTGTTTTTTTCTTAACAAGGGCGCGAAAATCCTTGTAACGGTCTGGCAGATACTGGTTCTGATTGCCGTGGCAGGAGAGAATATAGGAAATTAAAGGTTCCGCATCGGTGACAATCAGTTCGTCCTCATAGGATTTCCAGGTAATCTGCTGAAAATAAGGGGAAAGGATATCCGTTCCATTTTCCCTGCCAAAGCGTTCGTACAGTTTATCTGCGGAGAGGGCAATCCTTTCATCGAAGGACTGGACTAGAAGGCTGACCTCCCGCATATGTCTGGAACCGTAGGTACTGCAAAGAAAACGTCCGCCTGGCTTCAGGATTTTTGTTACATTTTTGCACACCTTTCCAATGTCGTCACAGTAAAAAAGTACATGATTGGCAATGACCAGATCAAAGGTGCCAATCCTTGGAGGAATGTTGTGACAGTCAAAAGCTTTGAAAGAAAAACGGGGATCTTCTCCGCCAATGGCACGCCTGGCGTCACGGAGCATACCCTCGGAAATATCAGAAAGGGTAATGTGTATGTTCCCTGGCAGTTTTGATAAGTTCTGGGTCCAGAGAGCTCCGTCACCGCATCCAAGCTCCAGAATATTCATTCCCTCATGAATCTGGCACTGCTGGCAGATCCAGGGAAACCAGCCTTCCTGGTTTACAGAATAAAGACTGTGCAGGTTGATCCTGGAAGAAATGTTGGAAGCATTCTGGTACTGATTTTTCAGGCTTTTTTCCATAACAGTCAGATGAATCAGGTCCAGCATACGGCTCCAGTCCACGGTATGCTCCTCAGAAATGGCCTGGGCAGTATCTTTCAGTGTTTTTTCCACAAGCTGCATCTGTTCAATCCGGTCCTGTACAAGCTTCAGCTGTACATTCAGGGCATTGAGCATAAAATGGCTGTCCGGGTCTTCGATAGTCATCTCCCGGATATCCTCCAGGGAAAATCCAAGATATTTTAGCAGCAGGATCTGCTGCAGCCTTGCAAAGTCCGTGTCAGTATAAAATCTTGCGCCGGACTCGGATACAAGAGAAGGTTTCAGAATATCGTGCTGGTCGTAATAGCGGATGGTCCGCAGTGTTACTCCAGCCATCCGGGCAAACTGACCGGAAGAGTAGTAGCCGTCTTTTTTCAAAAAAACACCTCCTGGATTGCCAAATGTTATATTATATTATAGGGAAAATTTATCTGGGGTGCAATGGAAAGTTTGAGGCAGGTTATGGTTTATTACACTTACAAAAGAACAGCTTGCGGAATATTACTGGCAGATCCTGTCGCAAAGAGGCGAACGCTTTTCCTTGTGCTTTTTTTATCTGTGTGCTACCCTTTAAGCAAGGCCAGCGGGGCCGAAGATGAATCTTAAAACTGGCAGTTCTGTCAGTCTTTTTCCACAATAAAATGTAAGGAAGAGAAGAAAAAAGGACAGGAGGTTAACATGAACCTATTCGATTTTACCTACTGCGGTAATTATAACCGGCAGATCCAGAACCTGGCCAGGATATCCCCTGAGAAGTGGAGTTTTGGGCAGTCCGGGGATAACGGGATCCTGAAAGGTTATCTGGAAAATACATTCCGCAGACTGTATGAGGAAGGAAAAGTACGGGAAGAGAAAGAATATGCCCTTTTTCATACAGGACTCTTTAATCAATATTATCAGCCAATTTATGCTTATTTTGTTCCAAATGTAGTACCGGACAGACAGAAATGGTATCTGGAAGGATTTTATACAGACTACTCGCTTTTAAAAATAAAAATTACGGATCTGCCGCCCAGGGCTGCTTATGTGGAAAATCCTTCCGATCTGGTGTTTGATACCAAGCTGCCGGTGGTGCCTCAGTATGAGCATATTTTTGATGATGAGGAAAATGTGCAGCGGCTTCCTTCTGCAGTGAGGGAGAGCGGCATGCGGGTACAGCTTTTTGATGGAGCCTTACAGCAGACCAGACGGATACTGGAGTCAGACTACAAGGCTGCCATTCCTCAGTATTATAACCATTCCATTCAGCTTTTAATCCCAATCTGCCTTCAGAATCCGGGAATTCCGGATCTGGCACTGGCCTGTATGAAAACTCCGGATGGGACCAAATATCTGGGACGAACCTGTCTGACTCTCCGGATGGCCTATCACAATGCCAGACTGCTTGCAAGGCTGGACGGGAGCTGGCTGAGGGCGTGAAGAAGTTAGAGAAAATGAAATACCTTCAAAGAGGATATTGGAACAGCAATCGGAAAGCTGCAGTTTCCTGGCAATGTCCTGCTGTTATGGGGCAGATTGTGAACAGGGATAAAGAGTGTGAAAGAACTGTGACTTTCTTTCGGAAAAACTGTTCAAAATATATAAAACGTGTTACAATATAAAACTATCACAGAGAGAAAATCAGAGGTAAGGACTACATAAGACAGCAAGTCCTGGATCGATCAAAGAGGCAGGCGTCAGACCTTGGATTTTCTTACAGAACACAGGAGAATGTATGAGAATCGAATTAAAAGACGAAAATCAGGAAGAACCGCAGAAAATTGATGAGAACGACATCCGTTACAAACACGAGACCGATCTGACGAAGAAAGAGAAGCGTGAACTTGAGAAAATGAAGCTTGCCAGTATGGGCTGGAAGGGAAAGCTTCAGTATATCTGGGCCTATTATAAGCCACAGATGGCAGCCATTGTGGCGGTGATCGCTATAGCCTTTTTTGTAAAAGATCTTTACGAAAATTCCAGGATCCATACAGCACTTACGGTTATGGTAATTGACTCCTACGGAACGAAACAGGAGGAAGCCGAAGAAAAGGTACAGAAAGCGCTGGGAATCCAGGATGATCCATATGAAATTGTCACAGTAGACGAAAGCCTGCGCACCGGTGAAGACGGAGTTGCATTGGAATCCTACAGCCAGATGGCCTTTACCACCAAAGTATCTGCCAGGGCAGTGGATGTGCTTATTGGTTCCGAAGATTATATGGACGGTTTTGAGTTCAAAGATGAGTATTTTATGGATCTGACAGAGCTTTTGCCAGAGGATGTTTACCAGGTATTTGGGGAGCAGAATGACAAATACAGCATTACCATTGATTCTGATGAACTGGCAGAGGAACTTGAGGTGACCTATGAGCCTGTTAAGATCGGAGTTCTCGCTAATTCAGAGAATGTGGAGAATGCAGTGAAATGGCTGACGAAACTGGCAGAAGAATTATCGTAAATAATGAAGGGAGACGTGTGAAAGCTGCCACGTCCCCCTTCCTTTTTCTGTAAAAATATGCCGGATTTTCTGGGTGCATTTCACATCAAAGCTTTTTCAGATAGTGTTTTTCAATAAAAGAGAGAACTCCATATAGCCCCATGGCAATCAGACACAAAACCACAATGGACATCAGCACCCAGGTAAGCTTGAAGAAGTGTGTCTGCAATCTGAAAGAAAACTATATAAAATTCAGAAAAAATTTTGTAAAAATGTCAATAGGATATTTGACCGAAATAAGGTATCCTAAACAGACAGAAGAGATTCTAAAGGATAACAGGAGAGAAGAATATGAAGGTTTTGCTGGCCGGGAATACCGGCTATGTGACAGAAGAATTTGTAGAAGAAGCATTTCCAGAATGTCAGATAACGGTACTTGGAAATAAAATGATAAAGACAGTCCGGAGAAGGGAACTTATTTCCAGACCATTTCCCAGGACGGAACTGGAACTTGGAGATATTTTCAGAACATACGAATTTGAAGCTGTGGTATACTTTTCTAATTATCTGACCTTACATGGAGAACTGGAAGGGGAAGCAGAGAATCTGCGCAAGATCCTGCAATACTGCAGGAAAGGGGTTCAAAGCCATTTCCTTTACGTGACAGGACCAGAGGGAATGTATGATGTACCAACAGGCAAGACTCTGCTGGTGCAAAATGCAGAGGATGTGTGCAGACGCTATGCGGGACTGTACGGTCTGAAGGTAAAAATACTGCGGGTACCCTATTTATATTCCGGAACCTATAAAAAAGATTTCTTTTACAGAATTTTCCAAGCTTCGAAAGAGAGCCAGGAGCTGTTTTTTCAGGAAGCTCCGGAGCAGAAAGCCTGTTTTTTATATTCTATGGATCTGGCAGAACTGATGTACAAGCTTTTTGATAACTGGAATGATGAGGAAGAGGTATTGAATGTTCCAGATGTATTTGACATCTGTTTTCAGGATGTGACCGAAGAACTGAAAAAGGTTTTATCCCCGGTCTCCATTATCTATAAAAGCAGTGCCGTTGTAGAAAAAATAAAAGAAGACGACAGACAGATCCGAACAAACTATAACTGGTTTCCAAAGATTTCAGTATTAGATCATATTTCGGAAATGTATAAAGAATATAATGAATACACAAAAAACAATGGGGGAAAAGTAAGCTGGCTTACCAGACTTTTCAATCAGAACCAAAGATGGCTGCGGGTATGTGAGTTTGTGGTCTGCTTTCTGGCGTTCGAATTTTTGCAGCGTCTTCTGGGAAATCAGGCTCAGTTTAAGATGATTGATCTGCGTCTTGTGTTTATTGTCTTGTTTGGAAGTCTTTACGGTCTGGGATATGGAATTGCCGGAGCAGCAGCCCAGACAGTATCCTTGCTTCTGGCATATGAAAGCCAGGGAACAAAGTGGTATACCCTTTTTTACGAACCAGCTAACTGGATCCCATTTATCTTTTATTTTGCTGCAGGTGCCGTGTGTGGTTATGTGCGAATGAAAAACAGGGAAAATCTGGAATTTATATCAGAGGAGAATCAGCTGATCCGGGAAAAATTTCTCTTTATGCGTGATCTGTACCAGGCGACCCTTCAGGACAAAAAAAGATACAAAAAACAAATTCTGGGCAGTAAAGACAGCTTTGGAAAGATTTTTGACATTACCAGGAAGCTGGATATTGTACAGCCAGAGGAATTGTTTATTGAAACGATGCACATTATGGAAGAGGTTCTGGAGAATGAAACCTTTGCGTTTTATTCCCTCAGTCAGAAAAACGGCTATGGCAGGCTGGAAGCTGCATCTCCCAAGTCTCAGGGAATGTACTCTGCTTCTGTCAGATTAAGTGAGTATACGCTTGCCCTGGAAACCCTGGAAAAAGGGCAGGTATGGGCAAATCGGGATTTTATAAAAGGTTATCCCATGTATATGGCTGGTATCAGGAAAGAAGGCAGTCTGGTGATGTTGATCTGTATTCAGGAGGTAAAAAACGGACAGCTGACTTTATACTATATGAATCTGTTTCAGATTTTATGTGGTCTGGTAGAAACATCACTTTTACGTGCTCTTGAATATCAGGAAGCCACGGAATACAAGAAATATGTAGAGAATACGAGGATTCTGAAGCCGGAATACTTTGAAAAAAGTCTGGAGCTTCAGCATTCTATGCGTGAGCAGAAGATGGCATCCTATATCCTTCTGAAACTGAAGTATGGGAATATGACCATTGAGGATGCGGATGAGGCACTGGACCGCTGTATCAGAGAAAACGATATCCGTGGTATTTCTCCGGAAGGGGAGTTGTATCTGATCCTGACCCAGGCAGATGACAAGGCATTGCCAGTCATCCTTGAACGTCTGAAAAGAAATGGATTTGAGGGAAAGGTGCTTGATGTTCCGGTAGGAAAAGAGACAGCAGGAGTGGAATCATGACAAAAACAGCAATTGGAATCACGGCACTGGCGATTCATCTGATCATCTGCATACTGATCTGGTCAGGAATACGCACAGGATTTCTGAAAGCAAAGATGTACATGCTGTCTCTTGCCGTATTTGTACCAGTCTGGGGACCGGTGTGTGTCCTGCTCATACATTTTCAGCTTTTTTCCGGTACGGATCAGGTGAAAACAGTGGGAGTTGAAAAGCTCAGGGTTAACGAGGAAATTTATAAGAACATGTTTCCGGCCATGGAGGAAAATGACAGGGATGTGGTTCCTCTGGAGGAGGCTCTTCTTCTGAATGACCCTTCCAGGCGCCGGGAACTGATCATGAACGTTCTGAATGATAACCCGGGGGAATATGTGGAATTATTAAAGCAGGCACGAATGAATGAGGATGTGGAGGTAGTCCATTATGCGATTACAGCCATGGTGGAACTGTCCAAAGAATATGATTACAGATTACAAAAAATTGAGAAAAAATATACGAATGATCCAGATGATCCTGTTATTCTGGAGGAGTACTGTGATTTCCTGAAAGAATATCTGAGTCAGGGCTTTATGGAGAAGCAGATGGAACAGATTTACAGAAACCAGTATACCCAGCTTTTGTTAAAACAGCTGGAACAAAAGGTGAATCTCCATACCTGTGTCTGCCTGATGGAAAATCTTATGGTGCAAAGGGATTTTTTTCTGGCAGAAAAAGTATTGAAAATCATGGATCAGAACTGGCACAGAGGTGAAGAATACTGGATCTGGAAAATTCGGTATCTGGCAGAACGGAAAATGGGGAAAGAACTGAAACAGAGCTTACAGGCATTGAAGGAAGAGCATATCTATCTTTCTTCCAGAGGAAAGGAGGCACTGGGATTTTGGCTGGATGGATCAAAAAAGTGAAAGCTTTTCAATTTAAGGGAATTCTGGTGATCCTGGGCTGTTTTCTGCTTATAGGAGCCATTCTGTTTGCAGAACGATCCGGTCTGTCCTACCGGGAAAAGGCAAAGAAACTGACTTATCTGGATGCAGATAAAGTGGTTACGGAAGAAACTGCGATAAAGACACTAAAGCCAACCTGCCTTGTTCTTACAGACAGCAGTCAGGCGAACAGCACCATGGCGTGGATCCAGTTCGAGCAGATCTTTAAGGACATGAAGGTGGGTACTGATCTGGTTGATGTAAATCATGAAAGTATACCGGATGATCTGTCTGATTATGAGACTGTGGTCGTTCTTTTAAGCGATTTAAGTCCGCTGAAAGAAAATGTGCTGAAGATCAGCGACTGGGTAAAAGAAGGCGGAAGTGCCATGTTCGCCCTTACTCTTCAAAAAGATACTTATGTATCCCTTATTGAGCAGAAGCTTGGAATTGTATCTTCGGGTTACACAGAAGCCATGGTAAACAGCATTTATTTCGACAGTGGGTTTCTCGTCGGAGGAGGAAAAGCATACAAAGTCACAGACGGCTACGAATCGGCCTGGGCAGTGGAGCTGAGTCAGCGTGCAAGGGTATACGCCTGGGCGGATGATACGTCAGGCATTCCTTTGATCTGGGAAGCTGATTATGGAAACGGAAAGTTTGTAGTAGATAATTTTGGGTTTTATGAAAAAGCTTTCAGAGGCTTTTTTGCTGCATCCTACAGTCTTCTTACAGATGTGGGGGTATATCCGGTGATTAACGGATCCGTCTTTTATCTGGATGATTTTCCCTCCCCAGTTCCAAATGGAGATGGAACTTATATAAAAAGGGATTATGGCACCAGTATTGCGGATTTCTATACCAATATCTGGTGGCCGGATATGATCGCCCTTGCTACGGCTCACAATGTGCAATATACAGGAGTTATAATAGAAAATTATGAGGATGAAACAGACGGAGAGACGGAACGCCAGGATGATGTACAGCGGTTCCAGTATTTTGGAAATATGATCCTTCATCAGGGCGGGGAACTGGGTTATCACGGTTATAATCATCAGCCGCTCAGCCTGTCAGACACGGATTATGGAGATGCACTTCCCTATAAGACCTGGACAAGCTTTTCTGCCATGGAAAAAGCAATGAAAGAGCTGATGGATTTTGGAAAGGAAATGTTTCCGGAGACTACCATGTCTGTTTATGTTCCTCCTTCTAATGTTTTGTCAGAAGCGGGAAGGAAACTGCTGGGTTCCCTGTATCCCAAGATTCGTACTATTGCCAGCAATTATTTTTCCGGCGACTATGCTTATGTGCAGGAGTTTGAAGTGGCTGAAGATGGAATCGTAGAACAGCCGCGTATTATTTCCGGTGCGATCATTGACGATTATATGCAGATGGCTGCTTTGTCTGAGTTGAATATGCATTTTGTAAATACACATTTTATGCATCCGGATGACCTTCTGGATGAGGACAGAGGCGCTGCCCTTGGCTGGGAAAAGCTGAAAAACCGTCTGGATGAGTACATGACCTGGCTGAATGAAGCAGCACCGGCACTCCGAAATCTTACAGGCTCCCAGTTATCCGGTGCCATTGAAAGATATGATGCCCTGACCGTGGAGAAAGACATTACAGACAAGGAAGTGCATCTTCATCTGGGAAATTTTTACGATCAGGCGTATCTGATGGTGAGAATGAATAAAGGAACTCCGGTGCGTGTGACTGGTGGAGACTTGACTCAGGCTGCTGGGAATCTGTATCTGCTGAGCGCAGAACAGGAAGATGTGTACATTGAGTTCGAATAAATATAATGACAGCAGTGTCAAAAGGTCTTTTACTATTGGTAACATAAACATATGTATTGAAAATGCAGATAAAAGGAGAAAACAGTGAGAATCTGTCTGGTTTTGGAAGGGTGTTATCCTTATGTGTTCGGCGGTGTTTCTACATGGATGCACCAGTATATCAATCAGATGCAGGAGCATGAATTTGTGCTCTGGGTTATTGGGGCAAATGCAGAAAAAAGAGGAAAATTTGTCTATGAACTTCCAGAGAATGTTGTGGAGGTTCATGAGGTTTTTCTGGATGATGCTCTCCAGGTGAAAGAAAAGGGGAAAATGTCCCATATTTTTTCCGAAAAAGAACTAGAAAGTCTGAGCGAGCTGATGCAGATGAGGAGACCGGACTGGGAGACGCTGTTTTCCTTGTATCATGATAAACATTTAAACCCTATGGCTTTTTTGAAAAGTGAGACTTTCCTTGATCTCCTTATAAAAATCTGTAAAGAACAGTATCCGTATATTGCTTTTGCAGATGCCTTTCACACCATGCGTTCCATGCTCCTTCCTGTTCTGTATCTTATGGGAAGTGAAGTGCCAGAGGCGGATGTGTATCATGCCATATGTACCGGGTACGGCGGACTTCTGGCCTGTCTGGGCGGTTATGTGCACAAAAAGGATGTTCTTCTTACAGAACATGGAATTTATACACGGGAAAGAGAGGAGGAGATCATCCGTGCCAAGTGGGTGGTTCCATCCTTTAAGAAACAGTGGATTGCTTTCTTTTATATGCTGTCAGATATGATCTATCAGAGGGCATTTCGTGTGACCTGTCTTTTTACAAATGCAATGCGCACTCAGATTCAGATGGGCTGTGCACCTGGGAAGTGCCGGGTTATCGAAAATGGGATCGACTATGACAGGTTGTCTGGAATCCCCCTGAAAGAAGAGGATGGCTGGGTGGATATTGGAGCAGTAGTAAGGCTTGCTCCTATCAAAGATATCAAGACCATGATCTACGCTTTTTTTGAACTGTCTGCACATGTAAAAAATGTACGCCTTCACATTATGGGAGGAGTCGATGATGAAGAATATGCACAGGAGTGTTACGAGCTGGTGAAACAGCTGAAGCTGGAAAACATTATATTTACAGGGCGTGTGGACATTGTAAAATATATGGAGAAACTGGATTTTACCATCCTTACCAGCATTTCAGAAGGACAACCCCTGTCTGTGCTGGAATCCTTTGCTGCAAGACGTCCCTGTGTTACCACAGATGTAGGCTGCTGTCGGGAACTTCTGGAGGGAAAGGAAGAGGATGTGTATGGAAAGGCAGGTTATTATGTGGCACCTATGTACCGTGACGGACTGGCTCTTGCCATGGAGAAAATGTGTGAATCCAGAAGCAGGCGGCTTCGTATGGGGAAAAACGGACAGGCGCGGGTAAAGGCTTATTACAGACAGGAACGCATGATCCGTCTGTACCGGGAGCTTTATGAGGAGGTGATACAAAAGAATGGCTGGAATCGGATTTGAACTAAAAAAACTGTTTAACAGACAGGGACTTTTTGCTTCCTTCAGAGCTTACGGATATGCGGGAGTCGTATGTACCGGTCCGATGCTTCTTGGAATTGTATTGCTTCTTGGCGTTATGTATCTTTGTGATAAAACAGGAGGCAGCAGACACAGCCGGGAACTTCTGGTGTGTATGATCACGTATACCCTTTTGTTTTCCTTGACAGTTACCAGTTTTTTGTCTATGGTAGTTACCAGGTTTATTGCGGATATGCTGTACGAAGAAAAATACGATATGGTATTGCCTTCTTTCTGGGGCTCTACAGGGATCATGCTGGTGGCCGGCGGGATCCTGTATGGAATTTTCCTTATCTTTTCCGGAGCAGGACTTCTGGACGGATTGCTGTGTCTGTGGCTTTTTGGAGAGCTGACCGTTACCTGGAATGCAATGAGTTATATCACTGCAATAAAAGATTACAGAGGAATCATGCTGTCATTTACAGCTGCTATTGTGATCACATTTATATCCGGCTGGGTATTGCTGATGCTGGGAATTCCCCATGTGGAAGCTCTTCTGATTGCAGTGGCTGTGGGATACGGAGTGATGCTTTTGTGGGATGTGATCCTTTTGTATCAGTATTTTCCACAAGGGGAAAAGGGTGCCTTCCTTTTCCTAAGATGGGTGGATCAGTTTCTGCCTCTGGCATTTACCGGTTTTTTTATCAATATTGGACTGTTTGCCCATTTGGTGATCATGTGGGTCGGACCGCTTCAGGTACAGGTGCAGGGACTGTTTGTTGGTGCACCCTACCATGATGTGCCAGCTCTTGTGGCATTTCTTACGATTTTGGTAACAACAGTAAACTTTGTGGTTTCTGTGGAGGTGAATTTTTATCCGAAATATAAAAACTACTACAGTTTATTTAATGATAAAGGTGCTGTAGGAGATATTACCCAGGCAGGTGAGGAAATGTTAAAGGTATTGAATGTGGAATTGAAATACACGGCCTTGAAGCAGCTCCTTGCTACAGCACTTGCTATTTCTCTTGGCGGACTGCTCCTGGAGTATGTGCCGCTTGGATTTAACGATCTTATGGAAGGGTATTTCAGAACCCTCTGTGTGGGATATGGCATTTATGCGGTGGCAAATACCATGCTTCTGTTGCTTTTATATTTTACAGATTACAAAGGAGCGCTGGCGGCCTCTGGATGTTTTGCAGGAGGAACTGTGCTGTTTACAGTAATATCCCTGTTTTTTCCAAGAGTATATTATGGTTTCGGGTTTCTCACAGGCAGCGCAGTGTTTTTTCTGATTGCAGCCTTTCGTCTGGACTATTACACAAAGAGGCTGCCCTATTATATTTTGAGTGTACAGCCTGTGGTGGCCAGGGAAAGAAGAGGAAAGTTTTCCAGACTTGGTTTTTTCCTCAGCGAAAAACTGGAAAGGAGTCAGAATAGTGAAAAAATATAGAAAACTTGCATGTATTCTTGCCGGAAGTATGACCATGTCTTTATTCGCAGGCTGTATAGGGAATGGAGATGTAGTGCCGGAAGAAAAAAATGAGAGCACAGATACAGAAGAACAGGCAGCAACGGAAGCGTCACAGGAGATAAAAAAAGCAGATTCCCGGGATATTGACCAGGTTCATTTAAGAGATAAGGACAGTCTTTATGAAAACGATGACGATACCAGCGTGGTTACCATGTACCTCACTGTTTCAAAGGGGAATTCTTCAGAAAATACAGATCATACATGGGAAGAAATCAATAGTTATTCTGTCTATGATTATGAAGAGATGGGAGTGGACAGATATCAGGCGGCTGCACTTTTGCAGATAGGGGATGAAAATGGTCCGACAGAGGGAATGGTAGGATATGGGGAGAATGTTCCTAATGCCACGGTACAGATCCGTGGGCAGACTTCAAGCCGCAATGCCCAGAAAAACTATAAGATTGAGCTGAAGAAAAATAAAGGAACCTGGCGCGGACAGAGAACCATTAATTTGAACAAGCATATGACAGAAGGAATGCGGTTTCGAAACAAGCTTGCCTATGACCTGCTGAAGGGCATTCCACAGCTGATCAGTCTGAGAACACAGTTCGTCCACCTGTATGTAAAAGATACTACAGATGGTTCTGCTGACGCTGAATTTGAGGATTATGGATTGTATACCCAGGTAGAGCAGCTGAATAAGACTGGATTGAAGAATCATGGACTGGATTCCAATGGACAGCTGTATAAAATTAATTCTTTTGAATTTTACAGATATGAAGATGTGATAAAACTCCAGGATGATCCATCCTATGACAGTGCTGCTTTTGAAAAATTGCTGGAGATAAAGGGAAGTACCGATCATAGGAAACTGATTCAGATGCTTGAAGCAGTAAATGACTACAGTATTCCAATTGATACGGTTCTGGAAGAATACTTTGATGAGGAAAATATTACATATTGGATGGGATTTCAGATTTTGATGGGAAATGTGGATACCCAGAACCGAAACGTGTATTTATATAGTCCATTAAACTCAGATATCTGGTATTTTATTCCCTGGGATAATGATGGCAGTCTGATGAGACCTGAATATAAGATAACCGGTTTTAGTGATCAGAAAAGCTGGGAATCCGGCGTTAGTAACTATTGGGGAAATGTACTGTTCCAGAGATGTCTGAAATCAGAGCGTTTCCGGGAAAAGCTGGACGAAGCGATTCTGGATCTGAAAGAATATCTCAGTGAAGAGAGACTGGGCACTATGATTGAAAAATACAAGACTGTGGTGAAGCCGTATCTTTATGAGATGCCGGATGTGTTTTATGCACCTCTTACCAGTGAACAATATGATGAGCTTGCTGCAGCACTTCCGGAAGAAATAGAAAAAAATTATCAGCTCTATGTAGAAAGTCTTAGTAAGCCCATGCCGTTTTACATTGGTGTTCCTGCCGCAGTGGGAAATAAAATGAAAATAAACTGGGATAATTCCTATTCCTTTGACGCGGAGGATATTACTTATTCTGTAGAGATCGCAAAAGATTATCTTTTTCAGGATGTGATCTATACACAGGATGGCCTTCTGATCCCGGAAACGGAGCTGGAGCTTCCGGAAGCTGGACAGTATTTTATCCGTGTGCGTGCAGCCAACGAAGAAGGAAATACGCAGGATGCTTTTGATTATTATGTTACAGATGAAGGAAAGCAGTATGGCATGAAGTGCATCTATGTAACAGAAGATGGTCAGATCGAGGAAGATATTTATGAGGAATAAAAGCAGGGAAGCATTTCGAAATGAATGGAAGTATCTGATCAGTACCAGTGAAAAAGAAATGCTTACGCTTAGGCTGAAGCCATTTCTGCAGCCGGATCCCCATGCCGGGGAAGGGGGATATTACATCCGCAGTCTGTATTTTGACGATTACTGGAGCAGTGCATACGCGGAAAAGGAAGCCGGGGTACTGATGCGAAAAAAATACAGGATCCGGATTTATAACAATAATGACAAATTTATCAAACTGGAGCGGAAAAAGAAGTTTGGAAGTTATATTTACAAAGAGAGTGCACCGCTTACAAGAGGAGAGGTGGAGAAAATCCTGAAGGGGGATTATGCGTTCCTTTTGCGCAGCCCCCACTCTCTATGCCGGGAATTTTATATAGAATGTACCTGCAATATGATGCGGCCAAGGACCATTGTGGATTACGAACGGATTCCCTGGATCCTGGATGCCGGAACGGTAAGGATCACCTTTGATTCGGATGTGAGAGCGGCTATTGGCAGTTATGATATTTTTGATCCTGGATTGCCTGCGGTGTCTGTGCTGGAACCTGGAAAACTGATTCTGGAAGTGAAGTTTACAGAAATGCTTCCCCAGCTTTTACGCGATGTTCTGCCACCATCAGCAGCGGAATTTACAGCAGTTTCCAAATATGTACTCTGTTATGAGAAAACCAGGTATATGAATGGATTCGAGTACTGGTATGAGACATAAAAAGAAAACGTATAACTGTGAACTATGTTCACAAAAAATATCTCGCAAAATACTGCCTTCTGAATAATTACAAAAAAGCACAAAGAGATAAGTGGAGGAATTTTTTATGAGTGTAAAGGACATGATCAAAAAATCAGTTCTGGAATCCGGAGCGTTTACCAATTATGATGTTCCGGGGATTCTCACAGCTCTTGCGGCGGCTCTGCTGTTAGGGGCGCTGATCTATCTGGTATACCGGAAGTTTTACGCAGGAGTTGTTTTTTCAAGAACATTTGCTGTTACTCTGGTTGGAATGACAGTGCTTACCTGTATGGTAACCTTGGCTATCAGTACCAATGTGGTAATTTCACTTGGTATGGTAGGAGCGTTGTCCATTGTCCGTTTTCGTACAGCAATTAAGGATCCTATGGATCTTTTGTATTTGTTTTGGGCAATCACCACAGGAATTACGGCTGGAGCGGGAATGTATGTCCTGGCGCTTTTGGCGGCTGCGATTATGATCCTGATGATTGTATTGTTTTATCACAAACAGCAGAGAGGAAAAATCTATATTGCAGTGATCCACTATACAGGAGACCAGGCAGGGGATGAGGTAATCCGCTGCTTTGGAAAAAGAAAGTATTTTGTCAAATCCAAGACCATGCGCAAAGAAAAAACAGAGATGGCAGTGGAATTGTACTGCCGACAAAATGACATGGATTTTATGGAAAAAATCCGCAGCATTGAAGATGTAGAAGATGTCACTCTGATTCAGTATAATGGGGAATATCACGGATGAAAAAGATTCTGGCAGCAATGTTGCTGATTCTGATAGTCATTCTGGCAGCTGGCGCAGGTTATCAATGGTGGTCTTCCGGAAATGGAAACAAAAAGCAGTTTCAGAAATCCCAGGAGATTTTTGGAAATCCGCTTATGGGATATGCACCAAGTGCCTGGTATGAGAATGTGTCAGAGGATATTTCGCTTTTGTATATGGACATTACCTGGGCAGAATTAGAGCCGGAAGAAGGGGTGTATGCCTGGGATTCCATAGAAGAGGAAAACCAGATAAACAGGTGGAAAAAAGAAGGAAAGCATCTGATCCTTCGTTTTGTCTGTGACATTCCAGGTGATGAGAAACATATGGATATCCCCCGGTGGCTGTATGAGAAGACGGGGGAAGACGGAACCTGGTATGACGGTGAATATGGAAAAGGATATTCACCGGATTACAACAATAAGGTTTTTATAGAAGAGCATGAGAAGGCAATCAAAGCCCTTGGAGAGCATTTTGGAAAAGACGGGCTGATCAGTTATATTGAGCTGGGAAGTCTTGGACATTGGGGAGAGTGGCATGTAAATTACAGCGATGGGATTACGAGAATCCCTGAGGAAGCTGTAAGAAACCAGTATATTATGCCCTGGCTGGAAGCTTTTCCCGGCGTAAACATGCTTATGAGAAGACCTTTTCATATTGCAGAAGCTTATGGAATGGGGCTTTATAATGATATGACCGGGCATAAAGAGTCCACAGAAGAATGGCTGACCTGGATTCAGGAAGGTGGAGATTATGGACAGGCAGAGGAGAAAGATGCGCTTGGCAGTCTGCCAGACTTCTGGAAGACAGCTCCATCGGGCGGTGAATTTACCAGCTCTGTTTCCATGGAACAGATGCTGGTGACAGATCTGGAACAGACTGTAGAATTGGTCCGGAAGTCTCACACTACATTTTTAGGTCCGAAATATGCAGACAGTCAGTATAAAGATGGCTATGACAAAGTGCTTTTGAATATGGGGTACCGCCTGTGGATCTCAGAAGCTGCCTGGAAAAGGGAGGGGCAGGAAGATTGCCTGTGCCTGACCTGGAATAATGACGGCGTTGCTCCGCTTTACAAAAAATGGCCGGTATATCTGTATCTGGAGGATCCCTCTGGAAATACAGTGGAGAAGACTGAAATCAATATGCTTCTTTCTTCTGTTTTACCAGATACACAGCTTATTACTCGGACTGTATTTGAAACCCGGGATATTCCGGCACTTTTGAAGGAGGGATATGCTCTGTCTGTGGGAATTGAAGATCCCATGACAGAAAAGCCTGGCGTAAGGCTGGCAATGGAATGTGCTTATCAGAATGGCAGAAATATACTATGGCAGAAGGAAAAATAGAGTGGCTTTCGGTCCCTTTGCTTTCGGAAGAACCGGTAATAAAAAGTTGGAAGAGGTAGAGAAATGTCAGAAAAAATAGTGAAATACGAGTATGAATATGGCCTGTGTAAACGGATGCACTACCGTGGATTATGGTGCGTGCGTTATGAAGGTGTGCCAGGGCATTTTGAGAAAGCGGGTATGGCCTGTTCCTGTGCAGTGGATGGCTGTGATAAGGATTGTGCAGTTATGGAAAGTGCGGATGCCGTTATTGATCCGGAGTGGGAGTGGCATATGCTGGACAATCCGCCTGGAAGATAGAAAAAATTACGGCAGAGACAGGAA
Organism: Ruminococcus sp. 1001136sp1_2201st1_G3_2201SCRN_220225; assembly: GCF_040924365.1. Classification (NCBI taxonomy): domain Bacteria; kingdom Bacillati; phylum Bacillota; class Clostridia; order Eubacteriales; family Oscillospiraceae; genus Ruminococcus; species Ruminococcus sp. 1001136sp1_2201st1_G3_2201SCRN_220225. The sequence goes on from NZ_JBCOME010000034.1 coordinate 45,186, forward strand.
GAACTGCATATTATACCATAAGGCATGAAAACCGGAGTTGATAGTATGAGTCTGGCGGAATCCTTAAATTGGGAGCAAGAAGAGCAGTGCACATCCGTTTTTCCACGGTCTGTTACCAACCGGAAAAATCAGGAAAATTTAAAATTGTCAGAGAAAAAGGAATTATTAAAGAAAATCGCAGATATTCTTGCAGAGGAAAAATGGATTACCTCAGCTGAATTGTTGGTTTTGAAGGAAAAAATAGAAAAATACGGTGGCACTTTATGACCAGGGCAGTGATCTACTGCCGGTGCAGTACAGAAGAGGAGTGCCAGAAGGATGCGCTTATAAGACAGGCGGCGGAGGCAAGAGAATGCGTCTGCCGCCTGAACTGGTCCTTAGAGGATGAATATATAGAAAGCAGGTCCGGTACCAGCACCCGGGGACGGGAACAGTACCAGCGGCTTTTTTCTGACCTTCTTAGAGATAAATTTGAGATTGTGGTGATAAAATCCCAGGACAGACTGATGCGAAATACAAAGGACTGGTATGTTTTTGTGGATCGTCTCGTGACTTGTGGCAAACGGCTGTATCTCTATCTGGAAAACCGTTTTTACAGTGCAGATGACAGTCTGATCACTGGAATCAAGGCAATTCTGGCAGAGGAATATAGCCGGGAATTAAGCCGTAAGATCAATAACGCCCACCGGAACCGGCAAAAGACTGGAAGTGCCCTGATGCTTACTTCCAATACCTATGGCTACCGGAAGCTGCCCGATAAAAGTCTGGTGCTCATAGAGGAAGAGGCACAGGTGAAAAGAAAAATGTATGAGCTTTGTGCAGGAGGTCTTGGCAGCAGATGTATCGCCCGGATTCTGCGGGAGGACGGTGTGCGGAAACGAAATGGAAGTTTTTTTACCGATTCTGATATCCGCCGTATGATCCGAAATCCTGTCAATAAAGGTACTGTGGTCATGAACCGGAAGCATTATGATTTTGATACCAGGCAGGTGGTAAAAAATCCACAGGAACAGTTTTATATTTATGAAAACCGGATTCCGGCAATTGTGTCAGAAGAACTGTGGAAGGCTGCCAATGAAGAAATCGACAAAAGAAAGAAACTTGTCGGAAACCAGGAGAGAACGGCCAGGTGCTTTGGAGTAAATCCGGGAAAGCATGTGTTTAGCGGAAAATTGGTCTGTGGTTTGTGCGGGGCTCCTTTTTACCGGACAACAAGAAAGGGAAAAAACCATAAAATCCATGAATGGAAATGTAAAACTTATCTGGAACAGGGGAGAAAAAAGGAGGAAAAGCCAGGCGGCTGTGCCAATATCCATCTGGAAGAGGAAAAATTGTTTCTTCTTCTGGAAAGGTCCGGAGGAAAAGAAATCCTGCTAGATCAGGAAAGGGAGATTACGGATTCTTTCATGCAGCTTTTGAAGGAAAGTCTGGAAGAAAACCAAAAGAAGAATTTGGAAAAGTACGAACAGCTGGAAAAAAAGATTAAATACCAGCAAC
>NZ_JBCOME010000035.1:0-45674 GCF_040924365.1 Ruminococcus sp. 1001136sp1_2201st1_G3_2201SCRN_220225
GAATTTAAAATCCCCCTCAATTCTTCCTCTGTAGGAACCTCTTCCTGAGCAAAAGCGCCATAAACTTCCAGAAACAGCTCCAGAAGCACAGTTATGTCCCACAGCCTCTTTTCAAAGGCATAGACCACAATACCACGCAGCTCTGCATACAGGAAAGAAAAGTCTTTTCCGTATTCCCCAAGCTTTTCACAGGCATAAACCGGATTTCCGTAGCTGTTTCTATAATTTTCCGGAAGGATATCTGCATACAGATCACGATTCAGTTCTTTCCATTCATCTATAGATAAATCAGCCGCATCTGCAAGTTTCCTTGGTTCCCTGGCTTCTCCCAAAAATACAACGCCATCCATAATTTCCACATTTTTTTCAAGAAAAGCAGCTGTTTTCTGGAAAAAGTCCAGATATGGCATCTGTACTGCTTTCTCCTCTTTGATCTCACATACTCTTTCTTTTGCAAGAGCATAACGTTCCATCAGTAATTCGTCCACACGTTTCCCTCACTTTTCATTTTTATACGAAGCTATCCGTCACAGCACTGACAGCGCCTGTTTGAATAATTGTTTCCGCGATCAGCACACTTCTTATTCTTTTTTGGACATATCGTCGATCACATGTCCTTTTTCTACATGCTGGTCAATCAATTCCTGCATATATTCCCAGATTTTTGGTGCTCCCTCACCAGTACGGCGGTTTCGTGTGTAAATCTGACTTTTCTTCACGCCATGCTCTACCCAGCTGATTCCATCTGTAGCATTGTTCAGAAAAAGTGGCTGACTGTTGTCCAGCATGTGCGCATATTTGGCCTCTGGTGTTTCATAAGCTTCGAACTCTTCCCAAAGATCATAAAGCCATTTTCCCTGGTCTTCCGGAAGAATGCCGTAAATGCGCTGTGCTGCAGCTTCTTCTCTTGTATGCTGGGTAGCTCCCCCAACAGTGTCATAAGCATAGGTATCTCCGGCATCAATCTCTACCAGATCGTGAATCAGTACCATAGGAATGACTTTGGAAAGATCAACTTCCTCTGGTGCATATTCTTTCAAAAGTACTGCCATAAGTGCCAGATGCCAGGAATGTTCTGCATCGTTTTCCTTGCGTTTTCCATCCGCCAGATAGGTCTGACGCATAATATTTTTCACTTTATCTGCTTCCAGAATAAAGTCTAATTGCTTTTTTAAACGTTCATCCATATATATTCCCCTTTCCCCTGTCTGATCAATTATTATTGCTTTCAAACAGATTTCCGCAATACATACGCCGTGCTCTACAATCCAGTCAGGTATACTCCGATCCACACAATCAGAAACAATCCATTGCTGATTGAACCGATAATGCTGGTTTTATGGCTTCTGCCCTCCTCAGAAAAGCTGAGCAGTCCCATAATAAATCCGTATACGGAAAGAAGGGTGGCAAATAAGCCCACTCCTCCTACCAGAAACCCAAAGCTGTCATCCAGAAGATACGCCAGGACAACAGCCGTTATAAACAACAAAAAGGACGCTGCCGCCAGACCGGCAGACAGCTTCCCTTTTTTCGCTTCTTTTTTCTTTGTAAATGAATATCTATATCTTCTTGCCATAATGGAACTTTCTCCTAAATGGACATGTCTGCTTGCGCAAGCATGTCAAAATATGAAAGTCAGCTGCTGCCATGCAATATCCATAAATCCGCTTAGGTAAGCATGGCTCATACATGGCTGCCATCCAGAACTTTCCTTCGAATATGATTACAGATGAAAAAAAGAACATACCCCAAAGTTGCCCCCAGGGTGTTCAAAATCATATCATCCACATCGAAACAGCCAACCTTCGTGACCAGCTGGATCACTTCCACAGTCAGACTTAATATAAATCCTGATACGCAGATGAGAAAACCGCTGTTCATTCTTCGGAAAATAACAGGAAGGATAAACCCGAAAGGCAGGAAGCCTATCACATTTCCGAATATGTTGGAAAATACTGCAAATGTGCCAAGCTGCTCCCGGTATATCCAGAACCTTCTGATTTCCACAAAGGGAATCAGATTATACCTGTATACCCGTTGCGCCTCTGCCGCCCTGCCATATTCCTCTGAAAAGAACAGAAAATAGACAAGAAAGATTATATAGATGGCGAACAGCAGGATTCCCATACGGCGAATTAAAATCTTCGTTTCCTTTTTCAAAAAAATCCCCTTAAATCATCATATCGGATTTGCCCTTCAGAAGTCTGGCACCATTCACGATCATGAGAATACCAGTGGACACACCTGTCACCAGTGTGATGATCCCAAGTGCAATACTTCCGGCACCTACGCCAGATACGATTTTATAAAGCTTTTCACTCATCAGCATTTCCTCCTTTTATCATTATGCCGCCAGTTGCCGCAGCACACTTTCAGAATTTTTAATGCTGCATAGAATTCTCTTATTCTGCGCCGTACTGCTCATAGTATGCATCAATAGCAGCTTTTAATGTATCATCAATGATGACTTTCCCTTTATACTCTTTGTTGTAAAGATGCTCTACTACCTCTGCCATAGTTACAATAGCAGTTGTCTTAAGGCCATATTTCTCTTCAATCTCCTTTAAAGCGCTCTTGGTACCCTGTCCGCGCTCCATACGATCTACAGAAACCACAAGACCGATTGGAGAAACATCACCCTGGGCTTTGATGATCGGCAGAGTCTCCTGAATAGAAGTTCCGGCTGTCGTAACATCCTCGATGATCACAACCTTATCTCCGTCCTCAATCGGGCTTCCAAGAAGAATTCCCTTATCCCCATGATCCTTTACCTCTTTACGATTGGAGCAATAGCGGATATCCTTGCCATACTCCTCGCTGATTGCCATTGTCGCTGCAACAGTCAGCGGAATTCCCTTGTATGCAGGTCCAAAAAGCACATCAAAATCCAGACCGAATTTGCTCTCAATTGCTTTTGCATAATACTGTCCTAATTTTCTTAACTGAGCTCCTGTACGATAAAATCCTGTGTTTACAAAAAACGGAGTCTTTCTTCCGGATTTGGTTACGAAATCTCCAAATTTCAATACATTGCAATCAATCATAAACTCAATAAATTCCTGTTTATACTGTTCCATTTTTATCCTCCTCGTATATGGGCTGTATCTGTTATTGTTCTTTCTTAAAGCATATTGAAAAAAACTCTTGCATACACCAGTTTCAAAGCAAAACCCGGTTACATTATTGTTCACTCCGGGAACAGTAATGTAACCGCTTCGCGCTCTCTTTATAGTAGCACAAAATATGAGCGTGGTCAAAATCTCTTTTAAACCGCGAAGTAAAACCTATTTCAGTGTCACTGTTCACTCCGTTCACAGTAACACGCTTCGCGATGCACAGAAATCATGCATTCGCATGATTTCGCGCCACACTTCTCGGGTTTTCTGTGAACTACGTTCACGAAAAACACCTCGCAGAATGTTACCAGTGAATAGTAACCTATTTCACACATCCGATCAGCTCATTAATCTCTTCCACTTTCTGTCTCTCAAGGAATGCAGCCATACCATCCACAACCTCCTGAGTAGTATATGGATTGATGAAATTTGCAGTTCCTACAGATACTGCAGTGGCGCCCGCCATAATGAATTCCAGGGCATCTTCAGCACTTGCAATTCCACCCATTCCGATAATTGGGATCTTCACTGCATTTGCCACCTGATAAACCATGCGTACTGCCACAGGCTTCACAGCCGGACCGGACATACCACCTGTTTTATTTGCCAGTGCAAACGTTCTGCGGTTAATATCAATCTTCATTCCGGTAATGGTGTTAATAAGGGAAACCACATCTGCACCGCCTGCTTCTGCTGCCCTTGCCATCTCTGTAATATCTGTTACATTAGGACTCAGCTTCATAATCACCGGCTGTCTGGCATATTTTTTTACTTCTCTTGTAATGGCCTCCAGAGCCTTGGGATTCTGTCCAAAGGCAATGCCGCCTTCCTTTACATTCGGGCAGGATACATTGATCTCCAGCATATCTACAGGCTCATTTCCAAGACGTTCCACAACCTCACAGTAGTCCTCTGTGGTCTTTCCGCATACATTTACAATGAACTTCGTATCGAATTTCTTCAAAAATGGAATATCTCTCTCACAGAAAACATCGATTCCAGGATTCTGAAGACCGATAGCATTCAGCATTCCTCCTGTGGTCTCTGCTACACGGGGTGTAGGATTTCCAGGCCACGGCACATTTGCCACGCCTTTTGTCACGACTGCACCAAGATTATTCAGGTCTACAAATTCACTATATTCCGCACCGGAACCAAATGTTCCAGATGCAGTCATTACTGGATTTTTCAGAGTCACTCCTGCAAGATTTACGCTCATTTTGCTCATAACTCCACCTCCGTACTTCTGAACACCGGACCGTCTTTACATACGCGCTTATTGTGTACATGAGAATGGGCATCCGTTTCTGTGGACTGGCATACACAGCCAAGGCAGGCACCGATACCACATGCCATGCGCTCTTCCATGGAAACCCAGCAGGGGATTCCCTTCTCCAGTGCATAGGCCTTGATGGCGCGAAGCATAGGCTTAGGACCACAGGCAAAAATCACGTCTGCTTCCAGGTCATTCTCCCGGATCGCATCCATTACATTTCCTTTGGTTCCGGCAGAGCCGTCTTCTGTTGCAATGTATACCTCACCATTTTTTTCAAATTCCTCATTTAAAAACAGCTCATCACGATAGCCAAGAACTGCAATCTTCTTAGCATCCAGCTGCTTCATGGTCTCCAGCATAGGCGGAACACCGATTCCTCCGCCCATAAGGAATACCCTCCTGCCAGCAGCCTCTTCCAGTGGAAATCCATTTCCAAGAGGTCCAAGAAGTTCAAGCTGTGCACCTGCATGCAGTCTGGAAAAGCTTTCTGTACCTGTTTTCGGACCTGTTACACGATAGACAAGGCGAAGTGCACCTTTTTCTTTATCAATTTCACAAAGACTGATAGGGCGTGGCAGCAGTTTGCTTCCATCCTGTGTATAAACGGAAACGAACTGTCCCGGCTTCGCATTCCCTGCAATGGTCTTTGTCTGAATCCACATGCTGTAAATGTCTTTTCCAATACATTCCTGGCTGAGGACTGTACAGGTTTCTTTTACCTTTGTACCCATTTTCTTCCTCCTAGCGGTTCTCAAGTGCAGTGCTGATGTCAAGAATCATGTCTTTCACTGCCTGACGGGAAGCATCTGCATAGTTCGCTTCACCAAACTTAGCGTATTTCTCCTGCTTGTAAGCTGCAATAATTCCTCTGGAGGAGTTTACGATAGCGCCAAGACCATCTTTGTTAAAGAAATGTACAAGATCTGCACCCTTACCACCCTGTGCGCCATATCCTGGTACCAGAATAAAGGTTTTTGGCATAAGTTTTCTTAATACTTTGCCCATTTCCGGATAGGTAGCACCTACAACTGCGCCTACATAGCTGTAACCATCTCCCATAAGCTCATCTCCCCATTTGGCAACTTTCTCACCAACCCACTCATAGAGAGGACGTTTTTCAATTATTCTGTCCTGGAACTCACCGCTGGACGGATTGGAGGTCTTAACCAGAACAAAAATTCCTTTTTTCTCTTCTTTACAAACATCCATGAAAGGCTTCACTCCGTCTGTTCCAAGATATGGGTTTACAGTTGCAAAATCCTCATTAAATGGAACATAAGTCTTGCTTCCTACCTGAACCTTTCCAAGATGTCCGACGGCATAAGCTGCAGATGTGGAACCGATATCACCACGTTTAATATCTCCAATTACTACAAGGTCTTTTTCCTTGCAATAATCTACAGTACGCTTGTAAGCCATAAGTCCCGGAATTCCAAACTGTTCATACATAGCGATCTGCGGCTTCACAGCAGGAATCAGATCATGTGTGGCATCCACAATTCCTTTATTGTACTGCCAGATTGCTTCTGCAGCACCTTCCAGCGTCTCTCCGAATTCCTTGAATGCAGCTTCCTGGATCTGCTTCGGAATATAATTCAGCATTGGGTCAAGGCCTACTACAATAGGGGCTCCTGTTTTCTTGATGTTGGCAATAAGTTTGTTGATCATGGGTGTTTCCTCCTTAATATGTTTTCCTGGAAATTTCATTTTTTTCTTATTTAGCAGCAGAATCCTTGTACACAATCTTACCGTTGCAAATAGTGTATAGGATCTTTCCTTTCACCTCTTTGCCCTCAAATGGTGTATTTTTGCCTTTGGAAACAAAGTCCGCTTTGTGAATGGTATATGGATTCTTAATGTCCGCGATTATCACATCTGCCGGATGTCCTTTCTGTAAGGTTCCGCATGGCAGGTTCAGAATCTGAGCCGGATTGTAACTCATCTTCTCTACAAGCTGGGAAAGAGTGAGGATTCCAGTCTCTACAAGAGCGGTGTAACTAAGTGCAAAGCTGGTCTCGATTCCCACAATTCCGAAAGCTGCGGTTCTCATGGAACCGGTTTTGTCTTTCTGGGTGTGTGGGGCATGATCCGTGCTGATTACCTGAATGTAGCCCTCCTTCAGACCTTCAATCAGCGCATCCACATCTTTCCTGGTACGGAGAGGCGGATTCATTTTATAGTTTGGATCATCTCTTTCAATATCATCAGATGTGAGTATAAAATGATGGGGGCAAACTTCTGCTGTTACATTCTCAACGCCTTCTGCCTTTAACATCTTCATCATAATTGCAACACCTTTTGTAGAACAGTGGCAAAGGTGCAGCTTAGCGCCTGTCTCAATGGCAAGCAAAGAATCTCTTGCCGCAATGGTATCTTCTGTGGAATTGCAGATTCCCGGAAGCCCAAGGCGTTTGGCGTTCTCATCCTCATTCATGCAGCCATTCCCACGAAGAGACATATCCTCACAGTGATCAAAAATAGGAAGTCCGGCTTTCACGGCTTCTTCCATCGCCTGCTTGCAAAGGCTTGCTTTCATAACAGATTTACCATCTTCGGAAAGAACAGGTACTCCTGCTGCTGCCATGCCTGCAATATCAGAAAGCTCTTCCCCAAGTTCTCCCTTTGTCATGGCTCCTGCCTGGAGCACATGAATAGCGGAAACCTGCGCAGCTTTATTTTTCACATAGTTTGCACGGTCAGGGCTGTCAATAACCGGTGTGGTGTTCGGCATCGCCACTACAGTAGTCACACCGCCTCTTGCAGCTGCATGGGAACCGGTTTCAATGTCTTCCTTCTCCGTCTGTCCAGGATCACGAAAATGTACGTGAAGATCCACAAGGCCTGGCATTACTACCAGTCCCTTAGCGTCTATAATCTTGTCATCTTTATCCTTTGCTTCCAGCTTCTCTCCCACTTTTTGGATTACGCCGTCGTCCAGATAAACATCCGCAATTTTATCAATCTGAGCAGCCGCATCCACAACACGTCCGCCTCGAATCAGAATACCCATTTGGTTCTCTCCCTTCTGGTATAACGTAAACTTTATCACAACCTATCATACACGAATTTTTTCATTTAATAAAGAGTTTTTTTCCCTTCCGGCATTTTTCCTTATATCTTCCACCCAATTATATTTTTTGTTGCACAATTTTAATTATCCTTGACTTTTTTTAGTTCAGGTTATATAATCAATCCATGTCGAAGATTATTTAATGTAAAATCACTAGTTTTTAGAGATTATATATTTACATGATATAGTCTGTAAAATCTGGTGATTTTTTTCGCCAGAACATCTTTTTAATTTTTTATTTTTTATGGAGGTAACTCAAAATGAACAAGGGCACTGTAAAATGGTTCAACGCTGAAAAAGGTTATGGTTTCATCACAGGAGAAGACGGAGCTGATGTATTCGTACATTTTTCTGCAATCAATGGTGAAGGCTTCAAATCTCTTGAAGAAGGCCAGGCTGTAACATATGACTTAACAGAAGGCGCTCGCGGAATGCAGGCTGCTAATGTTACTAAGTTATAATTGAAGCAACTGAAGCAGAAATTTCCCCTCGGAATCATATCCGAGGGGATTTTTTATGTAATAAGAAATCTCCTCAGAATTTCCTATTATAAAAAAATCCCTATCTGGCAGGATTACACTGCAGCGGAAGGGTAAATATCGCCCAAGACGCCCCACCGTAGGCGGAGAGTCCTGTAGACAGGATTCTTTTTATTGTTATTATATAAACAAAATGGGGACAGATCCGAAATCCATCCCCATCTTTTTAAGCTACCTCAGGCAGTTTTTTCTTATATTTTCTTATATTTCATACTTATTCCGCCTCTGAATCTGCACTAAGTCCATTCAGATAAGAATCCAGTGCAGAAGTATCCATAACAGTCTCTGTCGTCACAGTCTCCTGACCTTCTGTAACCTTTCCGTAAACAGAATAACCAATCCAGCATACAGCAACCATACACGCAACAAGCGCTGCCAGCTTCTCAATAGTAAGGATCAACTTCTCCTTTTTCATAATTTTCTCACGGTTTGCTTTTTCTGCTTTATAGGCATCTACTTTCTTCTGACTCATAGCCGCACGTCTCCTTTGGGATAAAATATCAACTTAGATGAGTATATCATATTTCCCAACAAAATGGAAGTATGTTCACTTACAGTTCACAAAAAACACCTCGCGAAATGTTATCAGTGAATACGCTCTAGAGCATGTTTGAAAAAGGCTTTCTGCAAGATGTGCGTCATAATTTGTGGGAGATTTTGTCCGGATGAGGGCGCCGTAGCGGGCTACGACAATCGAATTCGGACAAAATATACCGCAAAGTGGGGCGTGCAGATTGCGGGAATGATTTTTCAAACAGGCTCTAGCATCAGACAGCTACAATAATTCCTCCATCATTTGCATACATACTGCTGACACCGGCTGTGTCAAGAACCACAATATCAGCCAGCTTCATCTTCTCCTGGATGGCTTCTTTAAGCATATTTGCTTTCTTCGGGCTGTTGCAGTGGGAAATGGCAAGAATTTTGTTCTCACTGTTTTCTGTCACTTCCACAATTTTATCCACCATTTTCACAAGCGCCTTATTCATGCCTCGTGCCTGATCCAGCTGGCAGATCGTCCCCTCCGGAGTAGATCCCATGATCGGTTTGATCTTAAGGGCTGTTGCCACAAGCGCTTTCACACGGCTGAGGCGGCCATTTTTACGTAAGGTTTCCAGATTCTCCAGCACAAAAAAAGTGTGCTGTTCTTCAATATATTTATTCACAACGCTGACAACATCCTCAAACGGAAGGCCGGCATCTTCGCACTGTGCAATTTTCATTGCAATCAAAGTCTGCCCGATAGAAGCAGAACAGGAATTGAAAACATGAATCTGAACGCCTTTTTTCTCCTCATGAAGAAGACTTGCTCCAAGCACTGCACTGTTATAGGAACCACTGAGTTCAGAGGAAAGAGTAACGCAATATATATGTTCGGCTTCGCAGTCAAATGCCTTTCTGTAGCTCTCAGGCGACGGGCAGGCTGATTTCGGACATTCCGGGCAGGCAGCAACTTTCTGTAAAAAATCTGCCTGGTTAAATGTCTCGTCATCTATTATATTCTCACTTCCAACAGTCAGTGTAAGCGGTACGGAAGCAAATCTTTCATCCTGTTTCCACTGCTCCAGAAGTTCTCCACAGCTATCTATCACAATTTTATAACTCAATTATATCGTCCTCTTTTCCGTAATATGTAGTTTTAAATACCACATCTATATTAACACATTACTATGTGTTTGAAAAGAGTTTTTTCTTCCATTTTCCCCCAAATTGCTTTATAATGGTTATTGTTCATCAGCAACTGATTTTCATATATTGATGTCGTCGACAGACGACATGCCCTTTAGAAAGGAGGTCCCTATGCTCGCTTTAAAAATCACTGACCAGAAGAATTTTACCAATAAGCTTTTTCTTGGAGATACCTTCGATCTCTTCTGGCTAAACCAGGCAGAGATCATTACCAGCAATGTTTTTTCCATTGACGGCAAACTCCAAACTGATTTTTTCGATAATGATGAGCAGGAATTTTTAGCTTCCAGCCACCGTACATTCTCTCTCTGGAAAGAAGTAAAACCATTTTGTTATTCTGTTATCCGTGGAAAAAAAGCGCCTCTTTCTTTCAAAATCGTGCTTCAGTTTTCTCCGAACAAGACCGCTGCATTATTGCAGAGTTCTGCATTTTCACTTTCTCCCGAACTGATAACAGGTCTGTATTTGAATCTCCAATATAAGAATAAGACCTTGTTTTGTATTACCGGAACATCTATGAAAACCTTTCTTCCCGGTAAAGAACTGGACCACCTTTGGGAGCAATATGTGATGGATTTTTTTCATCGCAGCGGATTATCCGTAGAAGAAGTTTAATCCTGTCAGAATAGGTTCTCCATTATTTTTCCAACAGAGCCATTCTGGCATTCCACGTCTGGAACCTTGCTTTCTTTTTCATCTCCCAGATAAAAGGCGATCATATCTACAAATTCACTGTTGGTAGGTCTGTATTCCAGAGGATATCCGGCAATCTCTTCCAATCTTTCCCGATGATTTTCCCAACATACATTTACAATTGTACGAATATCATGCTCAATATTAGATGGCTTGGATTTAAATTTCTTTGCAAGCTTTGGATAAATATCTTTTGTGATCTTCATTGGTCTTTCCTGAAATTCCATTGTCATGCGTATGGCTTCCGCCACAAAATAGTATCCTTTATATTTCGATGTCGCACCAAGTTTGCGTATCGTGCCGTATACCTCTCTCATTTTTTGTCCCTCCCACAATAAGTTATACTTCTGATTCTGCATCTGCAGTCAGCCCTTGATTTGCCTCTACATATAATACGAGTTAAATTTGCCTTTTTTAGCATTTCGAGACAAAAATTAAGAGAATTGTAATATTTTTTAGGAATTTCGAGATAAAATCTATAAAAAACCGAATAACAGGATAAACTTTTCCAATTTTTTCATATAAAAAGGACAGGCGTCCTAAATGCAATACTCATTTAAACGTCTGTCCCTTTTTGTCATAACTTATTTTGTCAGCATAAGCAGAATTTCATTGCTTCTCTGAACAAATCTGGTCATCTCTTCCGGTGAAAGCTGTTTATGGCTCAGCATAGCAAGATCATACAGTTCCTCGCAAATAACCGGGGTCTTCTCAGAATCCTTGTTATCTGCTACAAACTGAACCAGCGGATGTTTCGCATTCAGAACCAGAGTTTCCTGACCGCCAAACATAGATGGATCCATGCCGTACATATTGTACATCTTCATCATATCCTGCATACGGCGGCTTTCTTCAGAAAGGGTCATCATAGCAGCAACTTTTTCATTTTTCAGATTCTCAACCTTCACTTCCAGTTTGTCATTCTTCAATGCTCCTCTGAATACTTCTGTAAGAGTCTTGGAAGTTTCCTCGTCAGCAGCTTCCTCTCCACGCAGTTCTTCTGTAAGATCTGCATCAATTCTTTTAAACTGGATAGTCTGATCCTTCTGCTCCAGATGGGAAATAAAAGCGCTGTCAATATTGTGTTTCAGAATAACAGCATCCTTCTTTGCCTCACGGAACATGTTAATATACTGACTCTGCTGAACCTCATCTGTTACATAGAAGATAGTAGTCTTCTCAGGCTCTTTCTCGTCTTTCGCGCCGTCCTCTTTCTTCTCTTCTGTGGATTCAACAGTCTCTTCTGTCTTAGTCTCAGCTTCTGGTTTCCTGTTCTCTTCGATGCAATCTTTCAGAGTCAGATATTTGCCATCAATGTTCTTGAAGAGGATATAATCATTCATCTTATCTGAGAACTTACTGTCCTTAATGCAGCCATATTTGATAAATGGACTGATATCATCCCAGTATTTCTCGTAGGACTCACGGTCTGTTTTACACATTCCGGTAAGCTTGTCCGCTACTTTCTTTGTAATATACTCGGAAATCTTCTTCACGAAGCCATCGTTCTGCAGTGCGGATCTGGATACATTCAGTGGAAGATCCGGACAATCAATTACACCTTTCAGAAGAAGCAGAAATTCTGGAATTACTTCCTTGATGTTATCTGCGATAAATACCTGGTTATTGTACAGTTTGATCGTACCTTCAATGGAATCATATTCTGTATTGATCTTCGGGAAGTACAGAATACCTTTCAGGTTAAACGGATAGTCCATGTTCAAATGAATCCAGAACAAAGGCTCCTTATAATCCATAAAGACTTTACGGTAAAACTCTTTATATTCCTCATCTGTACAACTGTTTGGATGTTTCATCCACAATGGCTCCGGATCACTTAAAGATACCGGACGTTTGTTGATTTTTACTTTATCTTTCGCAGGAGATACTTCTACGACTTCTTTCTCACCTTTGTCGTTCTCTTTCTCCTCAGTCTTGGCCTCCTCGTGGATACGCTCTACAATTACATCATCATCACGAAGCTCAGCCTCATCAATGGTCTCATACTCCTGCGGTGCATTTTCCTTAGACAGATAGATATTTACCGGCATGAAAGAACAATATTTCTCAATAATCTCTCTCATACGATATTCGTTGGAAAACTCTGTACTCTCATCATTTAAAAACAGAGTAATTTCAGTACCAACTGTAGTCTTATTGCCTTCCTGCATATCATACTCTGTACCACCATCACAGGTCCAATGTACTGGAGCAGCGCCCTCTTTATAAGAAAGAGTATCAATATGAACTTCATCTGCTACCATAAATGCTGAATAAAAGCCAAGTCCAAAATGACCGATGATCTGATCATCCGTGGTCTTATCTTTATATTTGGAAAGAAACTCAGTAGCTCCTGAAAAAGCAATCTGTGTAATATACTCTTCCACTTCATCGGCCGTCATACCAAGACCTGTATCAATAAACTTCAAAGTCTTCTCTTCCGGATTCACAATAACTTGTACTTCAGCTTTGTAATCATCCGGAAGTGTGTATTCACCCATAACATCAAGTTTCTTAAGCTTCGTAATTGCATCACAACCATTGGAGATTAACTCTCTTGCAAAAATGTCGTGATCAGAATATAACCATTTCTTTATAATTGGAAAAATATTTTCACTGTTAATTGATAAACTACCATGCTTCTCAGCCATGCAGCTCACTCTCCTTTGTCTTCTTAATTATACAAACTATAGTAATACCAAACTGACTAAAAGTCAAGGAAAATTTAGCACTCATTTTAATTGAGTGCTAGTAATATTACTGTTCACTGGTAACATTCCGCGAGGTGTTTTTTGTGAACAAAGTTCAAAGAAAACCCGAGAATCTCAGCGCGAAATCATGCGAATGCATGATTTCTGTGCATCGCGAAGCGTGTTACTGGTCACGGAGTGAACAGTAACCTAGTAATTATTATTAAAAGAAGGGAGACCATTTCTGGTCTCCCTCATTCGTTCTGCTCTCATTCACAATTACTGTTTATTTGAGAATCCACTATTATTTTTTCTTATTGCGGTAAACAAGAATTCCTGCAATTAAGACAATCGCAACAATCAGAATAATTACAAATGGGAGGATTGGAGTATTATCCCCGGTCTTTACTGCATTCTTCTGATTTGCATCTGTTTTGTCTGCAGCCGGTGTCAGAGTCTGATTCGGTGCAGCATTTACAGTGAAATTAACCTGCTTGGTATCCTGTGTTCCAGTGTTTACCCAGTTGCTTCCATCAAACTGCTGCTGATTATATGTGACAGTCAAAGTATAATTTCCATTCTTGCCCATGCGGAAAGTTGCAGAATATGGTGCGCCGTCCCAGCTTCTTGCCTCAAGAACCTCCCAGTTCAGCGGCTGATATCTTACATCTCCCTTAATCGGATTTTCAATATCCATACCTGCGCCAACTGCAGTGAAAGTAATCTTGGTCTCTGTAGTATAGTTTCCATCGGAGCTGATTCCTGTGATACTGTTATTCCCTGCATCAGATACAATCGGTCCACGGCTTACAGTGACATTAACAGATACTACAAGGCTCAGGTTATCCGGATTGGTAACACCGTCTGGAAGAGCAGCAGTACCTTTCACAGAGAACTTCTGTGCTTCTGTACTGTTCTGATTATATGCACTGCCCTTTACATCCCATTTTACAGAGGCATTCATATCGCCCTTGTTTGTAGTAATCTTAACAGTAGATGGAAGCTGCAGTCCAGCTGCTGACTTCTCAACCCCGTTTGCCAGACTGATATCAGATACTTTGCCTACAGCTGTAAGCTTGGCAGTAGCTTCTGTTACTGTAAAGCTTACTGGAATATTCAGGTAATCTGTCTGATCTGTCTTAATGGAAACAGTCTGTGTATAGGTTCCTGCTGCCAATCCAACTGCCGGTGCAACAGTAAAGGATACAGACTGGTTTGCATTTGCCTCTAATTCTGAAGCAGACGGAGCACTTACTGTAAATTCGTTTCCGCTTACACTTACAGCAATACCGGTTAATTTCACATTTCCAGTATTGGATACATTGATTGTAACTGCCGCCGGTGCTTCTTTGTAACCAGCTTCTTTACTGTCGAATTTCACTTCGGAAATGTCGGTAGTAAATGAAGGAGCTGGAGTAATCTCCGGAGTCACTTCCGGGGTGACTTCTGGTGTTACTTCCGGAGTTACCTCTGGGGTGACTTCTGGTGTCACTTCTGGAGTTACCTCTGGGGTGACTTCTGGAGTGACTTCTGGTGTCACTTCTGGAGTTACCTCTGGGGTGACTTCTGGTGTCACTTCTGGAGTTACCTCTGGTGTCACTTCCGGGGTGGTTTCCGGTGTAGCTGGTTTCTCTGCTGGCTGCTGATCTGTATTCGTATCATCCTGCTTCTGCTCAGCTATTGTAAGCTTTGCAATGAAGGAAACCTTTACACCTTCCTCTGTTTCATAAGTGATCGTATCACTATATTCTCCAACAGCTGTACCTTCTCTTGGCATAACCCATGCATCAACTGATTCTCCAGCCTCAAGAGAACCCAGATCCTTCACCATAAAATGTTCCGGACTGATTTCTTTGAAATTAAGAGTGCTGTTGCCAGTATTCTTAACAGTTACAGTCTTAGTCATAGAAGAATTCGCATTTTCCTGTGTGAAACCTGCATTTACGGTTCCAAAATCAAGTACTGCAGTACCATCTTCTGCAGTATTTTCTGCAACAATTTCTGCTGTATACACAGGTTCCTGCTGGGCAGGGGATTCAGCTGATGCTCCCTGATTTGCAGCCTCAGCCTGTCCATTTTCAGGAACTTCCAGATAGTCTTCTGTTCCAATGTTAATCACACTGTCATCTGTAGTGATCTCAGACTGGGAATTGTCAGCAGAATTCTCTGTGTCCTGTCCATCTGCCGGCTGCATAACATCAGCGGAAGAATCAGTTGGTTCATCAGCACCAATGTCAATTACTTCCTCGGTTTGTGTATCTTCTGCTACATCCTGAGCCGGCTGTGTGTTCTCATCTGTCTGGGAACCTTCCGCAGGTGTATCCTCTGCTGCGATCTCCTGAGCAGGGGTTTCCTCTGCCGGTGCAGCCTCCTGCTCTCCCTCTGGAAGCTCTGTTGTCTCTTCCGGAGCTTCTTCCGGTGTAGCCACAATTTCAACTGTATTTACTTTCAGTTCTCCGGTTATGCCCATTTCGGCCTTTCCGGTAATTTTCAGCTCGATCTTATTTCCAAGATCTTCATCAACAAGCTTATAGGTCTTCTCAGTGCCTACTTCAGTAAGCTGATCTCCAACTTTTCTTGACCAGCTGAACGTTACATAATCGTCTGTAAGTCCTTCCGGTGTAACCTTTTCATAATCGGCGCTAAGCTCAGAGCCTACAGCTGCAGTTCCCTTAATCTTAAGCTGACCTCCAAGTTCTCCCTCTGGTGCTGCTGCCGCAAATACCAGAGACGGAAGCAATGAAAGCATCATAAGAAAAGTCATGACCATTGCTATAATTTTCCTAGGTCTCATATGCCATCCTCCTTTACATTCCCCTTTTAGGCTGACCTGTAACATTATTGTAACATATTTTAAACATTTTCACAAGCACTTTTATTTTATTGTAATTCTTACAGTGCATGTGACAGTGCTACTGTTCGCTCCGCGCACCGCAACCACTTCGCGCTGCACAGGAATCATGCATCCGCATGATTCCGCGCCCAGATTCTCGGGTTTTCTGTGAAATTTGTTTACAAAAAACACCTCGCGGAACATTGCCAGTGAACCATAACGCGATAGTTGCTGGTCACTTCTTTCTCCGGAAAACATCTTATGGGATGTATCTTCTCTTCTGAACAGTAACACATTATGTTCTCTTGTTTAGTGTCATTATAGCAACCTGATTTTATACTTATGTAATATGAATTTATCCGATAACTGTTCGGAATTCCAACCGGACATACTGCCTTTTCGCCAGTTTCATCACCTTATGTGAAAGTCAGTTACTCTGCAGCTGCAAACCTCTGCTTCAAAAGATCATCCCTCCACAATCAGATATTTTCCATCTGGAAGGGCAAATACTTCACTTGCTTCTTCTAATTCTTCATTACTCATGCCATCCACATCTGCACCCATTCCAGACAGATATTTTCGCACTTCGTCAATAGAATCTGCAACTACAGCCATGCAATCCTCCAGGAATTCCTCTGCTTCTTCGTAAGTTTCTGCAACCGGTTCATCAAAAAGCTGCTCCTGTTTTTCCAAAAATGTCTGAATACACTCCTCTGTATACATTTTTCCGACCTCCTGTTTTATAATAAAAGTTATAACTGTTTAGAGCATGCTGAATAATTATCAAAATTTTACTCTTCGCATTTTTCCTCATATAAATCAAGAATATCCTCTGGAGAATCCACAAGATAGTCCGCTCCATTTTTCAGCAGTTCTTCTTTTTCCCTGTATCCCCACAGAACACCTACCGTGTACATCCCGGCTGCTTTTCCAGTTTGCATGTCTGTTCCGGAGTCTCCCAGATACATACACTCTTCTGGCTTAATTCCAAACTGCTCCGCGATTTTAAGCGGACCATCCGGTGCTGGTTTCTTTCTTACAGAATCACTCTGTCCCATAACTGCATCAAAAATCTGAGACCCAAACATTCTTTCTACCACTTTCACGGCTGCTTCATGTGGTTTATTTGAGCACACCCCCAGCTTCACGCCTCTTTTTTTCAACTCTTTTAAGGTTTCCGGCATTCCCGGATAATGCTGTATTTTGTAAAATGGGTCTTTATCAAATTCTTTTCTATATAACGCTCTTGCTTCCTCATAGTGCAGCAATTCCGGATCTCCTGCATCGACCAGAAGTCTTTTCACCAGCATGTCAGCACCGTTTCCGCAATAGTATCTGTAATTTTCTATAGGCATTGGTTTCAAACCGTATTTTCTTACAACTTCATTTCCTACAACAGCCATTGAATCCAATGTGTAGGCTAAAGTTCCGTCCAGATCAAAAATACATGCTTTTATCATTTTCTCATTCCCCTTATATTGATTTTCATTTTCTTAAGTTCATAAATCAGTCTTCCTACAGGAAGCCCAACCACATTATTGTAGTCTCCGCAGATTCCTTTTACGTAAATTCCAAATTTCCCCTGGATTCCATAGCTTCCTGCTTTATCCATAGGCTCCCCTGTTTTTATATATTCCAGAAGCTCTTCTCTTGAAACAGGATAAAATTCAACATCGGTCCTTTCACTGAAAGTATAAGGCTTCCAGATACCCTGTTCTTTTACAAGAAGAGTTACACCGGTATAGACCTGATGGGATTTCCCCTGAAGTTTTAACAATGTATCTAATGCATCTTCTTCATCTGACGGCTTTCCAAGAATCTTTCCTTCAAATGCAACTACGGTATCCGCACCAATGATCAGACAAGGTTCACTTTCATTTTCAAGTCTGTCTGCAACCGATATTGCTTTATCCTGCGAAAGCTTTTCCACCGTTTCCGCTGGATCTGTCAGGTTGGTGTTCTCTTCCCCATTGCTTACAACCACAGAAAAATCCACACCGGTTCTTGCAAGCAGTTCCTTTCTTCGTGGGGACCCCGAAGCTAAAACAATTTTCTCCATAATCTCTCCTTTTCTGTCTTAACAGTATAACCCTCCATTTATATGGGTGCAACGATTTTTTTCTTTTCTTTTTGCGTAAAAAGTATTACAATATAGACAACTCCATTAAGCTTTGTTTAGACAGATGGAAAATACCGAAAGGAGCAGACAATATGGCTAAGATTAACAAATATTGGGGAATGGTTGCACTCGGAGCAGCAACAGCAGCAGTAGCCGGTGCCGTAGCAGCAGCTTTTGCCAAAAGACATGCTTTGGAAGAGGCAGCTGACCTTGAAGATGATTTTGAAGATGAGCAGGAAGATGACGAGCAGCCTGAAGCAAAGGATGTCCACGAAGATTTCGTAACCTGGGAAGCTACTTCCGAAGATGAAAAAGATGATGAAACCGAAGGCTCTGAGGAGCCTGATTCACAAGAAAGTTCAGAGGATACAGAAGAGGATTCTGCTGAAAATGCAGAAGAGCAGGATAATGCTATAGCCGATGCTCTTGAAAAAGCAGCGAAAGATGAAGATAAATTCGAGGAAGAACTTGCTGAAGCTGAGAAAGAGCAGGACGAAGAAGAAGCTTCTATCCACATTGATTAATTGCAGGTAAATTCATAATTATTCCACATTTTACAAATAGTGACAATCAGGCTTGCCACTTTCGTTGACAGTATTTAGATTTCACTTTGCAAGAAGAAGTTCCAACAGAATTTTCTATTGTAAAACCCCCCACGGCAATTTGAATATAATTTTCCGTGGGGGTTTCTTTTACGCTTTTGGAAGTTTAAATGAACTCTTAAGAGAAACAATACGGTTAAATACCGGTGCCCCTTCTTTAGAATCATGAATGTCTGCACAATAAAAGCCATTTCTTACAAACTGGTAACTATCCAGTCCTTTGGCTTTCAGAAGCTCTGGTTCAACATAAGCAGACATCTCTATAAGAGAATTCGGGTTCAGATTCAGTTCTCCTGTCTCTTTATCATAAACACCCTTTTCCTCATCTACGATATTCTCATAAAGACGTACCGGAACCTTACCTGCATTTGACGCTTCAACCCAGTGAATGGTTCCTTTTACTTTACGTCCGTCAGGTGCATTTCCGCCCTTTGTTTCCGGATCATAAGTACAATGTACAGCAGTAACTGTTCCATCATCCAATGCCTCGAAACCTGTGCATGTAACAAAATATGCATTCATAAGACGAACTTCCGTACCAAGGAAAAGTCGTTTGTATTTCTTTGGAGGATCGATCATAAAGTCTTCTCTTTCAATATAAAGTTCCTTTCCAAATGGAACCTTTCTGCTACCAAGGGCTTCATTTTCCATATTGTTCGGAGCATCCAGATATTCCACCTGTCCTTCCGGATAATTGTCAATGATCAGTTTGATCGGATCAAGGACTGCCATATAGCGAGGAGCCTTTAATTTCAGATCCTCACGGATACAGTACTCGAGCATTGCATAGTCTACTGAACTGTCAGCTTTGGATACACCACAAAGTTCCACAAACTTCTGAATAGATTCAGGTGTGTAACCACGGCGACGTAAACCGGAAATAGATACCAGTCTTGGATCATCCCATCCGTCAACAATTCCATTCTCTACCAGCTTCTTAATATAACGCTTACCTGTTACTACATTCGTCAGATACAGCTTTGCAAACTCAATCTGCTTCGGAGGATGTGGATATTCCAGTTCTCTTACAACCCAGTCATATAATGGTCTGTGATCTTCAAATTCCAGAGTACAAATGGAATGTGTAATTCCCTCAATTGCATCCTCAATAGGATGAGCAAAATCATACATCGGGTAAATACACCAGGTATCTCCTGTTCTGTGATGGCTTACATGAGCTACACGATAGATAACCGGATCTCGCATGTTCATGTTTGGAGAAGCCATGTCAATCTTTGCTCTCAGAACTTTCTCACCATCAGCATATTTGCCTTCTTTCATCTCTTCAAAAAGCTGAAGATTCTCTTCTACAGTTCTGTTGCGATACGGACTCTCTTTGCCAGGCTCCTTTAAAGTTCCACGATATTCTCTGATCTGGTCCGCAGTTAAATCGCAGACATATGCCTTACCCTTTTTAATCAATTTTACTGCAGCTTCATACATCTGTCCGAAATAATCGGAAGCGAAGAACAGTCTGTCCTCCCAGTCAGCTCCCAGCCATTTGATATCGGCTTTAATGGACTCAACAAACTCAGATTTCTCCTTAGTCGGATTGGTATCATCAAAGCGCATGTTGAATTTACCATTGTACTCTTTCGCCAGTCCAGCATTTAAAAGAATGGATTTGGCATGTCCTATATGAAGATAACCGTTTGGCTCTGGCGGAAAACGTGTATGAACGGTGTCATAAACTCCTTCTGCCAGGTCTTTATCAATGATATTCTCAATAAAATTTTTGGAAACCTTTTCGTTCTCCATGGTTCTCCCTCCTGATATCAACTCTTTTATAGCATAAATTCCAATATCTGTCAGAGCATGTTAAAAAATTTTCTTCAATATGTGTATCGGGAATAATTTCTCAAACATATTCTGTTCTTTGATGATTTATCTTATCATAAATAGGTGCATTTTAAAAGTTTTTCTTACAAAAATATTGATTTTTATCCCTATCTATGAGAATATATTAATTTATGCCACAAAAAAATCCCTGATATATAATCAGGGATTAAAAAGAGCTGATGACGGGAATCGAACCCGTGACCTCCGCCTTACCAAGGCGACGCTCTACCGACTGAGCCACATCAGCACTCTCATGTCCGGCATTTCTGCCGCTCACAGTTGATTATATTACCAGAAGGTTATCTTATTGTCAACACCTATTTTCAAATTTTTTCAAAAAATATAAAATAATTAAAATTCTTTGCTGCAGCACCTGCCGCTGCAACCTGGCAGGTACTGCTATACTGCATTTTTCATTTTTCAGGAATAACAATATTCCGCACATAATCTGTATCTGTCAGTAAGCCATCTCCGCTTTTCTTGTTTGTAAAGGAAGCGGTCCCATTCTGATTTCCAGACAGATCAAACTGAACAGTATTTCCCTGTACAGTTCCATTTACTACCTGGTCAATTTTCTCCAGTTTATACCGCATAACTTTACTCTCTTGAACCTGGTATTTCCCTGCCGGAAGTGCGAATACAGCCCTTTTGCTTACATCTGCCCGGGTGTCTGTGTTTTCTTTTGTAAATTCCACAGTTTTAGAGTAAATACGTTCTTCTCCATCCAGATCTGTTCCTTTCACCGTGAATGTAAAGGCCGGATTTCCCTGTCCCCAGACAATTTCATCTCCATGAAGAATTTTGTTTATTGTAAGAGTCACCATCTTCACATCTGTCATCTGGAACTTCTGAACTCCAGATGTACTTTTTACCGTACAAATCACCGGTTTTCCTTTTTTGTAACCGGAAGGAGCTGTTATTTCTGTAAGTACATATTCTCCGGCTGGCAGTTTATTAATCCTATGAGCAGTTTTCCCGGACGTCCAGGTGTCGATCACTTTTCCGCTTTTATCCGTCAACTGCATAACAGCTCCTGCAACAGCTTCACCTGTCACCTTATCCGTCTTTAAAAATTCCGCTTTTATATAACGGTTTTCAATTACCATTGTATAACCTTGCTCATTCTTTACCAATCCATTTACATCCACAGTAAATTTATGAACTGTGTTATCCAAAACATATCCGGCAGGTACTGCTGTCTCCTGTATACAATATGTGGCAGGTGACAGCCCTTCCAATTTTATTAATCCGTTTTTGTTTGTTGTGTATGTTGTTCCCGCCGAATCTGCATTTGCACTGCTTTCCCATAAACGGAATTTTACGCCTTCAATAGGAGGACGATTTCCTCCTGCTTCTTCCGTTTCTGTTACTTTTTTGATGTACAGATGCATTTTCTGATTTCTGACAAGGATCGCTTTTTCAGGCTCTGTTTTGCTTAAATTCGCCTCAAATACCTGCCGGCTGATTGCATATCCCTCCGGTGGTCTTACCTCACTTACCTTATATTTTCCAAGATAAATATCTTTTGAAATGGCTGTTCCATTTCTATCCGTTACTATAGTATCTGCTACAGTCCCAGCTCTCAGCAAAATATTTCCAGAAGCAGAACGGATGTCCTCCAAAGCTGTGATCTGAAATTTTCCATTCTGCAGTGCCTTTCCTGTCTCATCCACTTTTCTTATAGTAATATGACCTTTTGGAACTTTTTCCTTTACAATCACCCTGGTCTTTTCTGTATTTTTTGATGTGGAAGAAGGTTCTCCTCCAATCCAGTTAAAAGTACTTGTAGCAATATTGTATATATGGGCTTCCAGTACATCCGGATCTTGATTTGCTACATAGTACTGCTGTAAGTCACTGTTACTCTTCAATCCAACAGTAAGTAAAAGACGCACGGATTTTCCATAACAGCGCCCTGGCAATTCTGCCACTGAAAACAAGGTAATCGAATTTCCAGCAACATTCAGACTCCAATCTCCGCGTACACTGTCAGAAGCGCCAAATGAAGCTTCTACTGTCTGATCAAGATATATCTGAACCCCTTTCAGTTCAAAACAGTCTGCCAAAGTATCCTGGATTTTAAATTTGGAAATTTTCCATTCTCTTTTATTGGAAGGAATTTCCTGAACAATTTCAAACACACTTTCAAAATCTCTGCCATTATACTCTGCAGTAACTATTCTCTGATTTTCCCTTAGAATCCATTTTTGAGGATTCTTTGGTTCGGTTCTGTTTACGCTTGCCCTATCTGCAACATTGTTCGAGGTAATTGTTACAGCCTGCGAGTCTCCTTTATGCTGTGTCGTAACAGTAAAATGATTGCTGGTCACATAAGAAGCTACAGTTCCGTTATAAGTACAGGAAATCTCTCCTGGTACCATTCTGGCGTTAAAAATCACATCATAGGATTTCCCATAAAATCCTCTGTCACCAAGAGCAGCTTCTGTTGCCTTTAAGGTAATGTTCTTTCCATTTACAGATATCTGGAACCGTCCATCCACTCTGTTCTGCCCGTTTTCATAAACCTCCGCTGTTGCAGCTGTCAATTCTGCTCCCGCCGGCAATGTATCTGCAATTTCCATTCTGGTCATATACCCGCCAAATTCATTATCCGGCACATTTATATTCAGTTTATATTTATACTCACTGTCCGGACCTGGAAGAAGAAGGTCTTCTCTCCATACCCCATCCTGCAAATTGGCAGTATACTTCTTTACAGAGGCATTCACTACTTTGTTTTTATATCTTGTACAATCTGTAGTCACTTCATCTGACCAGGAAGTTCCTGCGAGCCCATTTATATGCTGACAGGTAATCGAAGCCTTATTTTTTACCTCATAACGGTAACTGTCACCACTGTAAACCGGTGTTATTTCAGTAGGATCCATTCTCACTTTTATCTGAAACTCATATGTTTTTCCATAAAAGTCCGCCTGTGACAATGCTGCCTGTGTAGCCTGAAAATTTATCACATCCCCATCTGTAGAAATACTAAACCATGAGGTTACATCATTCTCTGAAGGCAGCATCTTTACAGCTGCGTAACCAGCGAAATCGACTCCTGCCGGCAGGGTATCACTGACTTCGCAAGAGCTGTAATAATACGCTGAATGCTCTTCCGGGATATCTGTCTGCAAGGTATAATAAAATTCCGAGGTACTGTCAGACAAGGTGTTTGACGTTCCCTGGGAAGCCAGTGTATTTCCAGTCTTTTTTACAAGGCCAGGATACTCTACCGGACCATAGCCTTTCGCATCCCAGTTAAGTCCGGCAGACGTTTTACAGGTTCCAGTCTGTACATCAGCAAATACACTTTTGATCCTGCTTGCTGTTTCAATAGAATAAGCTCCGCAACCAGGCCGCAGAATTGCCAGATAGAAGCCGGATGAATTGTCCAGCTCATAGACAACTGTATTTTGCGGAATCTCTCCGTCAACGGCAGATGCCGGTGCGGTAAGAACTTCAAAGTTTTTGGAAAATAAAGTTTTCTTCACTACATTTACTACAGAATCAGTTGTCGCATACCGGTGTCCTATAGAACCATTCTGAAGATTGATTCCAAATCTCTGGTACAAATCAATATCCAGCCATCGAAAACGATAGTTGCCTGCAACCGGAATATCTGTACCGCTTTTTACAATATCAATTTTGATTTCCTGTGTAGAGAGCTCATCCTTAAAGCTGATCCACAATTCATTTGAATTGCTGACACCAAACATAGGATAAATTCCCGTTATTTTATTTCCCTTGTAATCGTAGGTATAATCCTGATAATTATTACAGGTAAGAAGAAGGTCTACCTTCGTATTTGCTTCTTTATTGTATCCTACATGTGTAACACGAAAACCAAATTTTCCTTTTGCATTGTTATTAAGTGGAACAAAATACGGTCCCTCTACCATTGCTCCCTGCTTCATTCCTGAAATAACGTCATTTCCTGCATTGTTCCATGAATAAACCTGGGTATCCGCATTCCAGCCAAGTCTTGTATATTTGCTGCTGAAAAGCGTACTTCCATTTGCAACAGCGGTAAAACCGCCCTTTCCTTCTCTTACAGGAGTTCCTTCCTGTGCATAATTTTCCGGAGCAACATATGCATCAATCAAGTCATCTGTGCTGCCATCTTCAAGCACTTCCAGACCATCTTGAAAAAACATGGAATCCTCTCCTGAAGTTTCTATTTCCTCCAAAGAAGACAAAAATTCTCCATCCTCATTTGCAATCAGTCCACTCTGAAAAAATTTCTCCTCTTCTGAAACATTCCTGTCGGCTTCTGTACTGTCTGTTTCTGTACTATCTGTTTCTGCCCCATCCATTTCATCATGAGCAGGATTTTCTTCACATTCAGCTTCTTCAGGCGCTGTATTGTCTTGCATTACTTCCTGCGCTTCCGTTTCAGTTGACACCTTCTCATCTTCCTGTGCCCTTACTGCCCAGCCAGGATAGGAGAACGCTACAGGCACAGCCAGAGCCGCGGCCAATATAGTTTTTTTCAGATTTCTTTTTCTCATCCCCTCGCCTCCTTCTGGTCAATATCAGCCTGTTTCAAATATTCCTGATAGATTTCTTTCATGGTTTTGCTTCCATCCTGTTCCTGAATAACGCTGGCAATCACAGGTACATCATAGCTTACACTTGCATCCAATTCCCCCTCTAAATAGGAAACAGCAGCAAGTTTTCGAAATAGCGGTGTAGTGGATTCTCCTGGGTTCAAAACACTTTTATAGCCGTAAATATATTTTTTGTTTCCTGAGGTTTTCTCCTGATAAAGAAGAGTCCACTTCGTCTCGTCTGCCTGAAATGTAAACAATTCTCTGTTTTCTCTTATTGTTTTTCTGCCTGTACTGCCATCCAGAACAGCTATACTTCTCATAGGAACATTTACCTCCAGAAAAACATTTGCACTGTTTTCCCCTATATTTTTTACAACCGGATCTTTTTCCAGGATCTGACCTGGATAAACCTTTGACGCTTTTTGCGTATCCCAGTGGGCTTCTGTAAGCTGCGCCTTTACAGATCCTGCCGTAAAAACATTCTTTACTTCGCCGGCGGATTTGCTTAAATACGCAGCTGTTCCCCCGGCAAAAGACATAGTTCCGACAAGCAGCCCCATAACTGCCAAAAAGCTTCTTTTTTTCCTCAACTTATCTCACTCTCCTTTTTGTCTGCCCTTCAAAAATTTCTGTTGCCAGATAAATTGCAAACAGGAAAAAGACTGCCGCAATTTTACCCGTTCTGCTTCCTGTAAAGTTCAGCACATATCCGGCAAAAGGGATGCAAAATACAACCGTGCCATGCAGATTTTCCCACTTTACCGGTTTTGTATCCTGATATTGATTGGAATCCCCTTTTGTTACAAAAAAATGCTTTTCCTTATTGTTTTCAGCTACCCGGTGTGTAATCATTGTTCTCCCTTGTTCTGTGGTAAATGTAATGATCTCCCCTTTTTCTACTTTTTCCGGCTCCTTTTCCTTCACATATATGGCACTTCCAACTGGCAAATCAGGGCTCATGCTTCCAGACATTACGCTGTAACATTTCATGCCATATATCTGGGGAAACGAAAGTCCGACTAACAAAATGACAAAAATCACCCATATGATTTTCAACAGACCTTTTCCCCAGATTTTTAATCTCATCTGTCTTTTTCCTTTCTGTACAGTTTTCTTGCAGTTACTGCAAGAACCACCGCAGCTGCAAATAACGCAAACCATCTTGCCAGCAGATTTGTGTTATCTCCGGTTTTAGGGCTTGCAGACGCAGTTGCATACACTTTTTCTCCTGCTGCTCCATTTAAGCTTTCCCCTCCACTGTTGTATCCACTTCCACCACTGTTTCCGTTTTCGCCATACTTTCCATTTCCGCTTTTATTTCCACTTCCGCCGTTATTTCCGTTATTTCCGTCATCTCCATTGTTCTCATCGTCATTGTGCCCCCGGTCACCATTTCCATTTTGACCGGAAGATGAATCCGAAGAGGCCTGACTCGCAGAAAATACCCATTTCACTTTTCCCAACAGTTCCTGATATTCATTATCCATCTCTTCACTTAAAGACAATTTTACAATCAGATTTTTTCCTGCTCCTGGTTTAAACTCACCAAGGGAAATGTCTTTTTTCATGCTCCAGCCTTTTTTCGTCAGATTTCCATCTACAGTTCCATGATAAAGAACTTTATTGTTCTCCAGAATTTCAATCTTTGCATAACTGGTAAGAAGCTTCCGTATCAGCTCCAGATTCTTTTTGCTGTACTTGTTCTGTTTGGCAGCTTCCGCCCGAAGGCTCATCTTAATGTTTAAATCCGAGTTATTAGCAAGCCTTATTGTCTGGCTTCTTGTACATCCAGGCTGCAGGTTCTTAAAATTTGCAAACAGATCTGTTTTCTCGCCGCCAATGATCAGCTTATGATTTTTGTCAAAAATCACACTGGTAACAACTTCGCAAGTACATGGCTGATAGGTAATTCCAAGATCCTTCTCATTTTTTCCCCATATTGCTTTCATTTCGCCGCTCTCTGCCTGTATACTCTCCAGATTTACAATAATTCTTGCCTCTTTGTTCTTATAACGGTTGTCTGCTTTTTCAGAGAGATAGTAGCTGTCCATCAGAGGCTTTTTCGTGGTTTTTCCTGCCGGCAATACATCCTTATAGTACCAGTAGCCGTCCTCACACAGCTTCCAGAGATCGGTGTTGTAATGAATTTCGATCATCTCAGGATCCAGTTCCCGATTTTCCAGAAACTGACCGGTTTCACTGATACTCCCAAACACTCTTCCAATTTTTATCCGGACAAAGGAATCCACAGTTCCTTCATTTTTTATATTTACCTCTTTCACCACTTTCTGTCCCGGATCTACATGATCTGGCCTTACATAATTTTCCTGTATGGAATTTTTGTAAGAGGACATGGACAGCAGATTTACTGCATATTCAGATACATTCCAGGCAGCCAGCGCAGTACCGCATGCAAGCAGCAGTACTGCCACCACAGTTATGCAGATACTTGTGCACTTATGCTTCTTCATGGTATCTCTTCCTTTCTGATCAGTTCTCACTGCCGCGGTTTATTTCCTGCAAGGTTCCTCCTTTAATTTCTTCATCCAACATACGGTAAGCTTCTGACTGGGTTGCAAATCCTTTGCTCTGAATTGCCTGTGCTGTTACTTTCAGCTGATAATTTCCAACTTTCTGCATCTGTGTCTGGTTCCAGTCTGTAGGAATCGCAATATTGGTAAACAGGGTAGACTCCTCTCCAATATTTAAAATTCCATCCCCTTTTGCTCCCATATAATTGAAAACAAGTTTTGAAGCAGTGGAGCGTGCCGTGTCCTTTGTCCACAATGGATTTACCATTGGATAGGCTGCCAGCTGTGCAAGGTTGTAGCCAGGAATCCTATCCTGAATCAGTCCGGTAGCCTTACCTTCTTTTTTGTCATATCCACCGGTAAAAGTCTTATCAAAATAAATGGTTTTATAAATCAGATTCAACGCCTGATCGTCTGTGATCGGTGTCCCCTGACTATTCAGAATGTCCACACTCATTCTCACATAACAGGGCTCGTCCCCGTTTTTGTCGGAGGTGATGTTCTTTACAGTTGGATTTTTGTATACCGTGTATCCCGGATACATATTCTTTCCATCGTTTTCATTTGGATCCCAGTCCGGTTCTTTCAGACCAATATCAAGGTCCCCTGTGGTAAAAACATTGGTCTGCACAGAATTTTCCGTGAAATAAGCCATTGTGTTTCCAATTCCAAATAACATGGCACATGAAAGTACTCCCGCAAATAATACATTTCTTTTTCCTCTGCTCATTTTCATATTTTCTCTTCCTTTCTCTCATTAAAAATGAAACAATCCTGCTTCATACGCACTTTTTGGATTGTTAAGACCAAAATATTCTTCTCCTGTCATCTGCTGAAGAATCTGTCCGGAAATCTTAATTTCCACCCCGCCCATTTCCTGAATCCAGGTCTGCCTGCGGTTATTTACCTTTTTATCCACCCAGACCTTTGTAAATAGAGGAACAGTTGTTTCTCCTGTACCATTCAGGTTCCTTTTCAAAACTTTCGAGTAGTAAAAATACTGTACAGGGTCTGTCTTTTTCTGCTCAGCAAATCGCACCCATTCTCCTTTAGCGGCATCATCACTGTTATAATCAATGGTATAAACTTGGACTACTTTTTCCATATCCTGAGCGCTTAAGACTTTTCCTCTTTTGCTCTTATCCGGGCAATTCTGACTGTAAACGAACTCACATTTCAATGCTGCAAGCTCATTCATATTCAGTTCTGATGTATTGGTTATCTGAGGATCTTTTGCAACAGAAGAACCTGGAACAGTAAGTAATCCTTTCTGTGGATTCCATGACGGCTCTGTAAGAACTGCATCCAGGCCTTTTTCCCCGGCAAATGTCAGCCTGTTTGCAACTTGTCCTGTGTCACCAAGATAAGCAAGTGTGCCGCCAGTTCCCACAGCCAGACATAACCCGGTTCCAAAGATCAGTGCTGCCTTTTTCATTTTTTTCATGTGCACCTCCTTACAGTCTTGCAAAGGCTTCTTCCGGAGAAGAAAATCCTTCGCTCTGAACCGACTCTTCATACACAAGAATATCAAATGGAACTAAATCTTCTTTTTTTACTATGTTTTTTATAACAATATTATCAAAAACCGTATCTGTTCGCTGTCCTGGCTGAAGCTGTTTCTGATAATAATAGTATCCGTCTTCTCCTGTTTTCCAACTGTCTTTTATCTTAATAGGCTCACACTGCGCCTGTGCATCCAGATTGCTGAATACTACCCTGACCCGGACATATACCGGAATCACAGAATCATTTACAATACATGGCTTTTTCTTTATGACCGATCCTGGTCCAGGATCGGCCGGAGGATCAAACTCTTCTTCAATGTGTGTCTTATTCTCCACTATCTTTATCCTGTTAACAGTTTCCTGGCGGTCAATTAAATAGGCATACACCATAGAACCTGCTGCTCCCGCCAAAAGGCAGAACGCTAGTACAAACAGCATCCATTTCTTTCTCATGGATCAATCACGGCAGGAACCGTTCCTGCTTACTCCTTTCCTCCTGGAATTTCTGTTATTTTGCAGACCCGCTGCAAAACAGCTACTGCTCAAAAAGACCAGTAACCATAAAATCAGCACATGGGTACCACCTCCTTTACAAAGAACCAGAACGGTCATATCTGTCATTAGGGATTTTTTCGAAAATTAAATAGTAAAAAGAATAAAAGATTTGATTTATAAATACATCTGAGATCAGTGAAATAAATAGAAACTATAATTATTAATATTTTAACAATTTCTAAGATACAATAATTAATTAAATGGATTTTAATAACTGAATTAACAAATTTGAATTAAAGATTAAATTGACGCGTCTTCTGTGACGCATTGATTAATTGATATGATAACATGTTTTTTGAAAAAGTCAATACAGGAAATAGAATTTTTCTATTTCCTGTACCAGCTCCTGGACTAGAAAAGGCTCTAGCTTATTACCTCGCGGATTTTGGAGCGGATTCTCTGCAGAGCATTATCAACAGATTTTGGAGATTTATTCAGGATTCCTCCAATTTCCACATATCCTTTTCCCTTCAGATACAAATCCAGCACTTTATTTTCCATAGGACTTAAATAATCTGAAATTCTTTTCCGAAGATCCTCTGTAGTCTCCTGATCAATAATGATAGATTCCGGATTCTCCACGCTCAGTTCCCAGATTGGACTGCTTTCATCCTCCTGATTCAACGATACATAGGAATTCAGAGGCTGGTGCTTCTGGCGGTTAGAATTCTGAATGGCACTGTATATCTGCCTGTCAATACACACTCTGGCAAAAGTTGCAAAAGATGCCTCCTTATCTGTCTGAAAATCCCGGACTGCTTTAAACAAACCGATCATTCCTTCCTGAATCAGGTCATCTGTATCTCCTCCGATGAGGAACATGGCCCGGGCTTTCTGACGCACCAGCCCCTTATATTTCTCCATCAGATAATCTTCTATGGCTGTCTCTCCAGCCCGCAGACGGGCAATCAGTTCTTCATCACTTACACCATCGAACTTTCCCATATTTCCTCCGGATTTTATTTCATTCTCTGGCGAACCACCTCATAGGCAAGGATTCCTGCTGCAACAGACGCATTCAGAGAATCAATATCTCCCTTCATAGGAATAGCTGCCACAAAGTCACATTTTTCCTTTACAAGACGGCTCACGCCCTCTCCCTCATTTCCGATTACCACACCCATAGGACCGGTAAGATTCAGATTGTACATCAGATCTCCGCCCATATCTGCGCATACGAACCACATACCCTCTTTTTTCAGCTCTTCGATGGTCTGTCCAAGATTAGATACCTTGGCAACTGGTGTGTAGTTCAAAGCCCCTGCAGAAGTTTTTGCAACTGTTGATGTAAGCCCTGCCGCATGTCTTTTCGGAATGATAACACCATGTGCGCCTGCAAGGTTGGCAGTACGGATAATAGCTCCCAGATTATGGGGATCTTCGATATCATCAAGAAGAAAAATGAAAGGTGCTTCTCCTTTTTCCTTTGCTTTATTTAAAATATCCTCAACTGTGGAATATTCATATGCAGCCACCTGCGCGATCACGCCCTGATGGGCGCCTGTCTCGCTTAACTGATCCAGACGCTCTTTCTGTACAAAATTAATGATCGTATCTTTTTTTCTTGCCTCACGGATAATGGTGCGTACTGGTCCATCCTGGCATCTGTCCAGAACAAAAAGCTTGTCCACGCATTTTCCTGAGCGAAATGCCTCTAATACCGCATTTCTTCCTTCAATCTGCTCGCTCATTTGCAGCCTCCTGTCTCTTATTGCCTTTGTAAAATCGTTGCTGTTATTCTTTATAAATTCTCTTCCGGAATTCCTTTTCTCACCAGTTCCACAATTCTGGAATAGTCTTCTTTCAGGTACAGATATCCCATCAGTGCTTCAAAGCCTGTAGCCCTGCGGTAATCTGCCATTGTAGCATGCTTGGCCATTGTAGGGGAATGTGCATTTCTGCCTCTTTTATAGACAGCCAATTCTTCTTCTGTAAGATCAGGTTCCAGAAGCTCCATCATCTTTGACTGCGCTCCTGCCTTTACCAGGCTGCTGGCCTTTTTATGAAGCTGATTCACGGGACAGTTGCCTTTTTTAACAAGGACTGTCCGGATCACCAGTTCATAAACACCATCTCCAATATAAGCCAGTGTCAGCGGGGAATAGGTTCGCAGATCCCTGTCTTTCAGATCAAACAGTTCTTTTAATTCACTTAAGCCCGTTTCCATTTTACTCCTTCACGTGTGTCCTTAAGAATGATTCCCTTTGCAAGAAGTTCATCACGAATCTCATCTGCTCTTGCAAAATTCTTTGCTTTTCTTGCTTCCTGGCGCTCTGCAATCAGATCTTCGATTTCTTTATCCAGAATTTCCTCTTTCTTCACAGCAGCAAGTCCAAGCACATCACAAAGCTTCACAAGAATTTCAAGAATTCCCTCTGCAAAAGCGGCACTGCTTTCTTCTGTTACATTTGTATTGGCAAATTTGACCAGTTCAAATACAGCAGCAAGCGCATCAGCTGTGTTGAAATCGTCTTCCATTGCTTCTTCAAATTTCTTTACATATCCTTCTGCCTCTGCAAGAAGTTTCTCCTCAGCCTCAGTAAGTTCAACAGCAGATGCCTTCTCCTTACGGTCTTTCAGGCGTCCTGCTGCCTCTGTAATTCTCTCAAGGGCATTCTTGGAAGACTCCATAAGATCAGCACTAAAGTTCAGCGGACTTCTGTAGTGTGCATTCAGCATGAAGAAACGAAGCACCTGCAGGTCATACTGCTCGCTGATCTCACGCACAGTACGGAAGTTTCCAAGGGACTTGGACATTTTACGGTTATCAATATTCAGGAACGCATTGTGCATCCAGTATCTTGCAAAAATTTTGTCATTGCAGCATTCGCTCTGTGCGATTTCATTCTCGTGATGCGGGAAAATAAGATCCTCACCACCGGCATGGATATCGATCTCGTCTCCAAGATATTTCTTAGACATAACAGAGCACTCAATGTGCCAGCCCGGACGGCCATCGCACCACGGAGAAGTCCAGTATGGTTCCCCTTCTTTCTTCGGTTTCCAGAGTACGAAATCCAGCGGATCTTCTTTCTGGTCCTCTCCTGATACCTGAAGTGCACGGAATCCAGACTGCAGGTCATCCAGGTTTTTGTGGGAAAGCTTTCCATATTCTTTAAATTTCTTTACACGGAAATATACAGTTCCGTCTGCCACTGCATAAGCATATCCTTTATCCATAAGAGTCTGGATCATGCTGATCATGCCGTCAATTTCCTGAGTTGCCTGAGGATGTGTAGTAGCAGGCTTCACGTTCATTCCTGCCATATCCTTTTTGCACTCTTCAATATACCTCTGGGAAATTTCCTCTGCAGAAACTCCCTCTTCAATTGCTTTTTTGATGATCTTGTCATCTACGTCTGTAAAGTTGGATACATAGTTTACTTCGTATCCTTTATATTCCAGATAACGGCGGACTGTATCAAAAATGATCATTGGACGTGCATTACCAATATGGATCAGGTTGTATACAGTAGGTCCGCAGACATACATTTTTACCTTTCCCTCTTCAAGGGGTACAAATTCCTCTTTCTGACGGGTCAGCGTATTAAAAATCTTCATTTTATTTCTCCCTCCGGTCAATTTCTCTAAATGTTATTTCGCAGCTACCAATTCCAGACTTCTGCAGCATTTTGTACTTGTGCGCACAACAACATTATTTCTTGTATAAAAGGCAGACTGCCTGGGAAGCAATTCCCTCTTCTCTTCCGGTAAAACCCAGCTTCTCCTCTGTGGTGGCCTTGATATTCAGACAGTCAGGCTCCATATGCAGCGCTTTCGCAATGTTTTCCTTCATCTGTGGAATATGAGGTGCCATCTTCGGCTTCTGGGCAATGATCACAGCGTCAATATTTCCTACACCATATCCTTTTTTTTCCAGAAGAGAGGCTACATGTTCCAACAGCTTTACGCTGGAAATCCCCTCGTATGCCGGATCTGTATCTGGAAAATGCTGTCCAATATCTCCAAGAGCTGCAGCTCCCAAAAGAGCATCCATAATCGCATGAATCAGTACATCTGCATCTGAATGTCCCAGCAGGCCTTTCTCCCACGGTATCTTCACACCGCCAAGGATCAGATTCCGGTTCTCTGTCAGTCTGTGTACATCATATCCCATTCCCACTTTCATAAGATTATCCACATTTCGTCCCTGCCTTTCTTCTTGAAAGGGATTTTCCTGCATAGCAAAAAATCCCCATGCTATCGTTCGCTATTATACATGATTTCCAACTAAAAAGCAATCCGTCAACAGTTTAATATGCCAGGGATTTCTGTCTGACATTCCAGACTGCGTTGCAACAGAATTCTGCACAATTTTTATTTATGACAAAGGCCTCCCGGGTGAACCCCAGAAGGCCTGACAATATATATTCTAAATATTTGCATATCTTTAAATACAAAAACATTTGACACATTTTCCTGTGGACAGTACTATTAAACTTCTGCGATTACCTCAACTTCGCAAAGAACATTCTTCGGAAGAGTTTTCACAGCGACACAGGAACGTGCTGGTTTGTTTACAAAGTATTTCGCATATACTTCATTAAACTTGGCAAAATCTCCCATATCAGCAAGGAAGCATGTTGTCTTAACTGCCTTCTCAAAGCTACTTCCTGCTTCTTTCAGTACTTCGCCAAGATTCTTCATAACCTGCTCTGCCTGAGTCTCAATGGTATCTCCGTTGATCTCGCCTGTTGCAGGATTTACCGGAATCTGTCCAGATGTGAATAATACTCCATTTAAGATCATTGCCTGGGAGTATGGTCCGATTGCTGCTGGTGCCTTCTCTGTATAAACTACTTTCATGGTGTAAATCTCCTTTCAATTTTTCTTTTATTGTCTTCATGCTATCGCAAAATTTTATTAGTGTCAAGCAATTTTTTTGTACGAATCTGGAAAGTAATTTTTTTGTACAAGTCTGGAACGGATTCTGCCTTGCAGGATTTTCCTATTACATAAATAATGTTTGCTGCACAGTCTTAGGGCGTGTTTAAAAAATCATTCCCGCAATCTGCACGCCCCACTTTGTGGGAGATTTCACCCGAATTCGGTTGCCGTAGCCCGCTACGGCGCCCTCATCCGGGCGAAATCTCCCACAAATTGTGACGCACATCTTGTAGAAAGCCTTTTTCAAATACGCTCTAATTCAAATAATAATAAGCCATCGCTGAAATCCTCTGAATATTGGAAACAGCATCTGCTTCCTTTCCTGCATTCTCAGACATTACGCACAGAATATAATCCGTTCTAGCTCCATAGACAATTCCAATATCGTGCTGGCTTTTATCATTTTCACCAGTTTTATTCGCTACCTGAACAGATTCCTTAAGCCCGCCAGGAATCTTTGTTCTGGTATCCTGATTCAGAAGCAAAGACAGCATCTGGTCAGAATCCTCCGGACTTACACATTCTCTTCGGTAAATCTTCTCCAGCAGAGTGCCACAATCCTCCACAGAGGTCATATTACTGCTGCCAATCCCTTCCGAATCTGTATTCGAAGGCGCAAGCGTATGAAGCACAGCGGTCTCTTTATAGCCCTGTTCCCTAAGATACCTGTTAATTACACGTGCACCTGCATTGAATTGATTGGAAGCAGTCTGAAGCCTTACCATTTCATTAAAAGACTCATTGTCACTGTAGGTTACCATATTCTCCATAAGCCGAAACAGCTTGTCTGTCACAGTCTGACTAGCTGAATCTGCTTTCAGAAGCATCCCCTCAGCTATCCTGATTTTTTCCATATTTTCATAACTTGCAGCCATTGTAAATGCTTTTATCAGACTTGCAGAAGACATGGCTTTATCATTGATAGAGAACTTCTCTCCGCTCTTCAGATCTTTCACATAGACGCTCCAGTCCCCTTCCAAATTTTCTGTAAATTTCTTCACAGCTTTCTTCAGATTTTTGATCCCCGGATCCGTCAGTTCTTTGATGCTGCCATCTTTTTGGATTGTCAAGCCCTCTGGTGTAGTACCAGCTTCTTCCGCTAATACGCCGCTTGATTCATCAAAATAATAATACCCGGAAAATCTCTTTTCTCCCACATTCATTTCCGGGATATAATAAATACCGCCTTCCTGGCACACTCTTCCATTCCTATCAACATAATACCCGCCATCTAGTTTTATCTGTCCAATCTCTTCTTTTAGAATACAAACTCTTCCGGTACTGGAAAGCCTTCCAAGGTTATTTACCACATAAATCCCCGAAGTCCATCCTGCTTCCACAGTTCCATCTTCTGCTTTCGGGAGTGCTTCCTGTGAAATGGCTGTAAGATGTGCTTCAGAAGCTTTAAATTTTCCTGTCTCGTCGTGATAATAATATCCATTAAACACTGTTCCATCTACAACAAAATGGTCGAAATAATGTATAGCCTGAACGCAGTCTCCTGAACCATCTTCATTCAGACAGTAAAAGCCGTCACTTTTCAACATATATTTGCCATCACTGTTGGGAATAGGAAGTATCTTAGCTTCCTCTGTAACAGATGACAGGCTGCCGCCACTTTCTGATTCCGCCAATACAGTCAGAACTTCAGGCTTCCATAACAGGAGCCCGCTGTTGCTGCACCAAAATGCTGCCCCCAAAAGGACTGCCATTCCAGCTGCTTTATACAGCCATCTGGTTTTTTTGCCTTTTTTCATGTTATTCTCCTTTTAATAAGGGCAGTATAACCTGTTTCTGCTTTGTATGCAACCTCTTTGTTTTCCATAACATTTTTACAGGCTCTGGAATGTGTTTGAAAAGACTTTCTGCAGGATGTACGTCACAATTTGTGAGAGATTTTGTCCGGAATACTCTCCCAAAATTTTTGCAGCTGTGCTTCCACATTTGACAATGTACACGTTTTCCTGTCATTCCACTCCACCGGAAAAAGATTGCTGTATTCTCTCTGCCGGAACCGTTCATCCAAAAGGAGAATAACACCATGATCCTCCCTTGTGCGGATTACTCTTCCAGCAGCCTGCAGAACCTTATTCATGCCAGGATACCTATAGGCGTAATCAAATCCATTTTCCCCATTTTCTGTGTAAAAAGAACGAAGAATTTCCCTCTCATTTCCCAACTGGGGCAATCCGGTTCCCACTAAAATGGCTCCAATCAGTTTTTCTCCCAGCAGATCAATTCCCTCTGAAAAAATACCACCCATAATGCAAAAAGCTACCAGTGATTCCTGATTCTGTTCAAATTCCTGAAGAAACTCTTCTCTTTCCTGTTCCTTCATAGAGCTGTTCTGACAGATACACTTCACCCAGTTTACAGAAAATTCTTCTTCGTAGACTGCATAAACCTCTTCCAACATTTTGTAAGAAGGAAAAAATACCATATAATTTCCCTTGTGCTGCCATACCGTCCTCGCTATATATTCCGCAATTTTGTGATATTCCTCATATCCCCTGCGGCTATATAAGGAACTTACATCGCCGGCATTTAAAATACAGCGGTTCTTCTGTGAAAACGGTGATTCCACGTAGATTCCATAATCGTCCTGCCTGTTGCTGAGCAATTTCCTGTAGTAGTTCATGGGCAGCAATGTGGCAGAAAAGAATACGGCACTGCGGCCTTTCTTCAGATATTCCCCCAGGTTCACTGCCGGATTTACACAGAACAGTTTCAGGCGAAACAGACCATCTTCTCCATTCTCAGCATAAACTACATAGTTCTCATCTATCAGTTCTGCAATATTCAGAAAATTGCGAATATCAAAATAAAACTTTATTGCTTCATCTTCCAGTTCCACATCCTTATGTGCTTCCAGAAAAGCATCAAATTCTCCCTGAACCTTTAAAATCGTCATAATTATGGAACCCGTGCCTGGGAGAACGAGGTAATTTCCACAGTCCACCTGTAGTTCTTTCAGCTGTTTATCCAGCTTTCCAAGGGAGCGGTAAAGCCGGGGTGCTCTTTCTTTCATAACTTTTCGAACCCGAACAGCATCTTCCCTGCAAATAGAAGCGCTGTACATCTCTCTTCCCCGTTCTGCCAGATTATGAGCTTCATCAATGAGAAAGATATAATCTCCACCTGCACCTTCCCCGAAAAAACGTTTCAAATGAACCGTAGGGTCAAACACATAATTATAATCACAAATTACAGCATCCACCCACACAGACAGATCCAGACACATTTCAAAAGGACATACCTGCCATTTCTCTGCCTGCTCCCGGATAGTCTCCCTGTCATATCTGCTCTTCATCGTCCACAGCTCATAGACAGCGTCATTGACCCTGTCGAAATGTCCCCTGGCGTAAGGACAATGTACCGGATCACATTTGGTTTCGTCCATAAAACACAGCTTCTCCTTGGCTGTAATGGTCACCACTTTGTATTTCATTCCCTTTTCCCGCAGCACCTCAAAAGCTTCCTGAGCCACTGTTCTTGTAATAGTCTTGGCTGTAAGATAAAAGATCGTCTCCCCTTTCCCTTCGCCAACAGCGCGAACTGCCGGAAAAATGGTAGACATGGTTTTTCCTACGCCGGTAGGTGCCTGAATAAAAATCTGACGACTGGCTCCAATTGTATGGTAAACACTGCTCACCATCTTTCTCTGACCTTCTCTGTAGGAAAATGGAAATTCCAGGCTCTGAAGAGAATGATTTCTCTCTTCCTTCCATTTTTTCTGATAACTGAGCCATTTATGATATTCATCCAGAAGTTTCTGGTACCATTCTTTCAGTTCCTCTATGGAGATCACCTCCCGGAACCTTTTCACCACTTCTGTCTCCAGGTTGGCATATGTCATCTGGATTCCAATCTTCGACAAGCCTTCCTGAACACCGTAAATATAGCCATAACA
The DNA here is from genome assembly GCF_040924365.1 of Ruminococcus sp. 1001136sp1_2201st1_G3_2201SCRN_220225. Classification (NCBI taxonomy): domain Bacteria; kingdom Bacillati; phylum Bacillota; class Clostridia; order Eubacteriales; family Oscillospiraceae; genus Ruminococcus; species Ruminococcus sp. 1001136sp1_2201st1_G3_2201SCRN_220225. The sequence continues at coordinate 38,408 of NZ_JBCOME010000035.1, forward strand.
CATAGCCTGAGCCTTATGAACCTTCACAGGCTCTTCCATCTGTTCCACATTTCCATATATTCCTTTAATCTCATCGATCCAGACAACTTCATCTTCTGTAAAAATTCCATCTGCACGACCTTCTAACCGAATGTCCAGGTCCTCATAGCTGCAATTCATCCGCAAAGCAACCTCTGCTCTGTAGTCTCCGCCCATTTGTTTCTGAAGCTTCCGATGCAGTCTGCTGCCCTTTAACATAGCATCTTTGTCTATAGTACCTCTTCGGTTATCAAGATCACCGCTTTGCAATATAAACTCCACAAGATTTCTTACTGATATTCGTGTTACCGGATTGTCCATTTCCAATTTACCGCCTTTTACTGGTCTGCTGCCTTCCAAACAAAGATACCTTATCTGTAAGCATTATAACACGAATTTTACTTATCGGCCTATCCTTTCATAGAAAACTCCGGCATATTACTCCGAAAATGCAAAGCAAGCATCTGCTTCTGAAGTTTCTCATTTCTCCTTGCTTCAATGAATATGCTGTCACAAAATGTCTGCCACAGTTCCTCGTACTCTCCCATATCCCCTACGGTGCTCCCTGGCACCTGTATACGCACCCCTTTTCTCATGACGCACTCCTTCCCTTTCTCATGGCACAACGCCTTCTGCCTCTTCTCATCGTAGATTACCCAGTTCTCATTGGGAAAGCGATTGGAAAAATGAAGAGCCATAAGAGACAGGATATCATTCCCCGGCTGGATCTTCGCCAACAGAAATCTTCCGCTAATCTCTCTGAAACGGACAAACCCAAAATAGTGGTGATATTCCCTTTTCACACAGAGTGCCAGTTTCGCAACTCTGGATACATATGGATCTGCCAGTGCCTCCATCACACGTTTTTCACATCTGCCTCCCCAAAAAGCCCGGTGCAGCACATAATAAATGGCAGTTCCCCTGTCTTCATCTGCCGAAGCTGCCGCCAGACAAATCTGTTCGTAAACCTCGCTTCCCAGTCTCATAAGAATCGTCCTCATAACCTTACCAGCCTTACTCTGATCTGTAGCAATCTCCCGATAAGAAGTGAACAATTCCATGCTTACAGGAAAACTGGTCTGAATGCTCACTTTACAGCCGCCTGCACACTCTTTCCATCCATCATAGACAGCAGAAAAAATTCCCTCCATAGAGTCCTCACATACCAGGATTCTTTTCTCTTGATTCATATAGCTCCCACCTTTCTGTCCACATGATTCTTTGTATTTTCTGTATACAGTCTTCTGCTCCCCATCTCATCTCCAAAGAGGGATAATTGCTGAAATGCAGCTTCATTCCCATGCTTCCGGCAGTTCTCTTCATCCAGAAGATTACGGGTAATATAAGATTCCTCCAACCTGGTATTGTACATCATGCGGCCATTACAGGTAATAAAATATAAGGCACGCTTCAGAACCACACCAATCCTCTTCAAATCTGCAAATTCCAGGGAATGGGTTCTCCTGGCCCCAATGATTCTTCTGGCAGAGGTATAACCGATTCCCGGTACACGAAGAAGTTCATAATAATCTGCCTGGTTGATCTCTACCGGAAAAAACTCCAGATGTGACACTGCCCAGTCTGCCTTGGGATCCAGAAGAAGGTTAAAATCCGGATGCTTCTCTGAAAGCAGTTCTGAAGCCCGAAAACCATAAAACCGCATAAGCCAGTCTGCCTGATAAAGTCGGTGTTCTCGAAGAAGAGGCGGACCTGATAAGGACATGAGCAGATCCTTATCTTCATTTACGGCGACAAAAGCCGAATAAAAAACTCTTTTTAATGCAAAGTTCTTATACAAAGATTCTGCTACTGACACGATCTGATAATCACTCTCCCCCATAGCTCCAATAATCATCTGGGTACTTTGACCGGCTGATACAAACTTAGGGGCATGACGGTACAGAACCAATTCCTCCTTATTCTGATCTCGCTGCTGCTGAATCTGCTTCATGGGGCGAAGAATGGTTTGCCTGCTCTTATGCGGTGCCAGTTTCCTAAGCCCGTCTGCAGTAGGAAGTTCCAGGTTCACGCTCATGCGATCTGCCAGATACCCCGCCCTGGCGATCAGTTCAGGAGCAGCACCTGGAATGGCTTTCAAATGAATATATCCCTGAAAATGATATTTATTACGAAGAAGATTTACTGTACAAAGCAGTTCTTCCATAGTCCTGTCTGGACTTTCCTTTACTCCGGAACTTAAAAACAGTCCTTCAATATAGTTCCTCCTATAAAATTCCATAGTCAGACGACACACTTCTTCTGGGGTAAAACTGGTACGCACCACATCATTGGAGGCTCTGTTTATACAGTATTTACAGTCAAATACACATTCATTTGTATAAAGGATCTTCAAAAGACTGATACATCTGCCATCCTGAGCAAAACTATGACAGATTCCGGCAGCAATGCTGTTTCCCATGCCCTTTCCATCTCCCTTTCGATCCACACCACTGGATGTGCAAGCCACATCATATTTCGCGGCATCCGATAAAATCTCCAGCTTCCGCTTCAATGTCATTGATTCCTGAATAATCATCCCGTAACAAAGCTCCTTTTATGTAATCTGTGTTTCGCATTCTTTATTATTCTCAATTTCAGAACATTTGTTCTTGTTTCATTTTAGAACATATGTTCTGTTTTGTCAATATCATAAAACGGCACGAAATTTTTTCTATACAAAAAGAGCCATAAATCAAAGATTAATTCTAACACTACCTTTGATTTACGGCTCTTATCTCATTCTTTTACTATTAAAGCTCCCGGACGACAGCCAGAAATGGTACATGCTTACATCAGCGAATTCATGAATACCAGACGTTCTGAACGTATGAGCAGATTTTCATATATGTGAATGCTGCCGACAGGTGACCTATCCACTCAATTTCAAATCTGTGTCAGCACAAAAATATCATAAATTGCTTTCACTGCATTTTCAAAATCACGGTTTTCCACACCGATAATAATATTCAGCTCACTGGAACCCTGGTCAATCATCTTGACGTTTACATTTGCATGTGCGAGGGCAGAGAAAATTCTTCCGGCTGTACCGCGGGTGGATTTCATTCCACGTCCTACAACTGCGATCAGGGCAAGGTCAGATTCCATTTCCACAAAATCCGGCTGAACCAGGCGATGGATTCCCGCAATTACCTGCTGCTCCTTTTCTTCAAACTCATCCTGGTGAACATATACTGTCATGGTATCAATACCGGATGGAACATGCTCAAAACTGATTCCCTGGTCTTCAAATACCTGAAGCACTCTTCTGCCAAATCCGATTTCACTGTTCATCATGGACTTCTCAATGTTGATAGAACAGAAACCTTTCTTTCCTGCAATACCGGTTATGGTATATTTCGGCTTGCGGCAGGTACTCTCCACAATAAAAGTTCCCTTATCCTCCGGACGGTTGGTGTTGCGGATATTAATCGGAATTCCCTCTTTTCTTACAGGGAAAATAGCATCTTCATGAAGAACAGTAGCTCCCATGTAGGAAAGCTCACGAAGTTCACGGTATGTAATGGTCTCAATCACAGCCGGATTCTTTACAATTCTCGGGTCTGTTACAAGGAAACCGGATACATCAGTCCAGTTTTCATACATATCAGCCTTAATTGCCTTGGCAACCAGAGAACCTGTCACATCAGAACCACCTCTGGAAAAAGTGGTCACAGTTCCATCGTCCTTTGCACCATAGAAGCCCGGCACAACTGCATTCTCACATTTGGAAAGACGCTTGTTCAGAAGTTTGTCTGTCTTCTCTGAATCCAGATTTCCGTTTTTATCAAAACGGATTACTTCTGCTGCATCCACAAATTCATAACCAAGATAAGCAGCCATCACTTTGCCGTTCAGATATTCTCCACGGGAAGCGGCGTAATCCCTGCCAATCTGTGCTTTAAAATTCTCTTTGATCAACTGGAAATCCTCTTCCATGGAAAGAGCAAGGCCAAGCCCTTTAATAATCTCATAATAACGAGATTTGATTTCTTCTAAAACCTTTTCAAAATCACCGCCATTTGCAGCTGCGTCATAACAGCTGTAAAGAAGATCTGTTACCTTCGTGTCCCCGTCAAATCTCTTACCTGGTGCAGAAGGAACAACAAAACGTCTGCTCTCTTCACTTCTGATAATATCTCCGACTTTTTCAAACTGCTCCGCATTTGCAAGGGAGCTTCCGCCAAACTTTACAACTTTTCTCATAATCCTTATGCTCCTCAAAAACTTTTTCTCCATTTTATGAAAAAATTCGACTTTTTGCAAGGGTTTTTTCGATTTAATTCGTGAAAGTGTTAAATACCTCCAATACCCGCAGCTGTTCTCCATCTACTTTAAAATGAATATCCCAGGATCCAAAAGACATTCCGTATTTTCTTTCAGGGTCCTTCTGATACCCAGGTCTTGGATCGTTTGCAAGGACAGCAAGAAGCGCTTCTCTTTTTTCCACTGGAATCTTCTTCAAAAGCTCTTCCGGAAACTCTACTTTCAGCTTATGATCCTGAATCTGGTCGGTAAATCCGCCTGCTGCTTCCGGATGGCTGTCCACGTAAGCCAGATAGGGCTTTATATCATAAATAGGTGTTCCGTCCATAAGATCCGCTCCTGATACATGAAGCACCGGTCCATACTTTTCAGAAAACTCTACGCTCTCCAGCCTTACACTGGAAAGTCCTATGGGATTTGGACGAAAAGGAGACCTTGTAGCAAAAACGCCCATTCTGACGTTTCCCCCAAGTCTTGGAGGACGCACTGTAGGAGACCACTCCTTGCGGACAGCCTGTGAAAATTCCCAGATCAGCCAGATATGGGTATACTCTTCCAGCCCTCGAAATGCCTCATGGTTCCGATATTCCGGTTCAAAAATAATATCCGCCTTTAGTTCCTGTATTCTGCCGCTCTGATGGGGAATTCCAAATTTCGTTGGAAAATCACTTCTGATATGAGCAATTACTTTCATTTCCATTGTTTATTATACCTTTATCAATCTTTATGTGTGCTCCTATAAACCCGCAGATATCATCTATAAACAGCGAACCTCTATTCCTCATGTCCGCCGCTTTTTTCTTCCTCCTTGATTTCCCAGTGAAGCAGGAACGTAAGAGCTGCACGAAGAGCAATAATTCCGGCTACAATTCCGATTTCCTTCCACTCACGTACCACTACAGTACGTAGAATCTCACTTCCCATTTTAAATTCCAGTCCCATGGCAAGTCCCCTCGCCAGATAGACACCAGTATCTCCGGCATGTTTCAGCCACTTGATAAATCCGGTAATTCCACTCCAGATAATAATGGCAACTCCAATAAACTCAAAAATTACAATGGCGAAACCAGCAATATTCTCCAGAACCCACTCCATAATTCCAGTTATGGTCGTCATCATAGGTACCTCCTTTTTCCTGCTGACAGGATACCTTTTCTTACAGAATATATTTTCATTGCTACACAGCCTGTAAACAGCAACAGTTTCTTATTTTTGCTCCAGCCAGGTCACCACTTCTGTGTGATCTGTAAAACAAAACATTTCCACAGGCTGGATTTCTTTAACTATATAATTTTTTCTCGTAAGGAAATTAAGGTCTCTTGCAAGTGTTTCCGGGTTACAGGAAATGTAAACAATTTTCTTCGGAGAGAGTTTTATTACGGAATTCAGGAATTTCTCGCTGCTGCCTGAGCGGGGAGGATCCATAAATACCACATCTGCCTTTTCACCAGCTTCTGCCATTGCCTCCATAAATTCACCGGCATCACCCTGGCGGAAAGATATGTTTACCACCTTATTCTCTCTTGCATTGATCCTTGCATCCCTGACTGCATCTTTATTCAGTTCCACTCCGACCACTTCTCTTGCCTTACCAGAAGCTACCAGACCAATGGTGCCAATTCCACAATATGCATCAATGACTTTTTCTTTCCCTGTCAGCCCTGCAAATTCCACAGCTTTTCCATAAAGAATTTCGGTCTGCACTGAATTTACCTGATAGAAGGATTTTGGTGAAATACGGAAGGATTTTCCACAAAGGGTATCACGGATAAATCCCTTACCATAAAGTACGATTTCCCGCTCGCCAAGAACCATGCTTGTATTTTTGTCATTAATATTTAATACCACAGTACTGATCTCTGGATGAACTTTTCTTAATGCCTTCACAAAGTTATTCTTGGATGGAAAAATAGGAGAGGCGACCACCAGTACTACCATTACCTCACCTGTAGAAAAGCCACGACGCACCAGTACATGGCGCAGAAGTCCATATCCGGTATCCTCATCATATGTTTTGATCTTAAAAGACTTCAGCATTCCCCGAATGGTACGGATGATTTCCTGACTCTTCTTATCCTCAATCAGACACTGTTCAATAGAAACCACTCTGTGGGTACCAGCCTCATAAATTCCAGAAATAATATTTCCCTTCCGGTCACGGTCAAATACAGCATGAACTTTATTCCGGTAAAAATAAGGATCTTTCATTCCAATTACCGGCTTCACATTCCCAAACTTCTTCAAAAGCCCCTGTACCTGATTTTGTTTCTTTTTAAGCTGTGCGGAATAAGGCACACCCTGATACTGGCACCCACCGCACTTTTTTGCGTATGGACAGACTGTCTGTGTTTTTTTCTCTTCCATAAATTCTCCCTTATCTTTATTTTGCTTTTCGTTCTTCATAATATCTAACTAGAGCGTGCTCTAGCTTCAGCGCCGCCAACGCACTAAAAGTGCCTACAAGGGCTCCAGCCAGCACATCTGTAGGATAGTGTACTCCCACGTACAATCGGGACAAAGCGATCAGTACTGCCAGGACCATGGCTGCTTTTCCCCATTTTCCAGGAAAGGCTTTATAATATACGCCTGCACAGGCAAAAGATGCGCAGGTATGACCTGATGGAAAAGAATAGTCCTTCAGCCTGGCAACCAGAGGCACAAGTCCCTCCACAGAATCATAAGGTCTTATACGCGCTACCAGATCCTTAAGGCATAAATTCGTAACCACTGCCCCTATAGCTAGTGCCAGAAGTGCGGTTACACCTGCCTTTCTTGTCTTCTTTGGAAAAAGAAAGAGCAGCCCCAAAACAATCCAGAACCAGCCTCCGTCTCCTAGAAAGGTAATTCCCTTCCACAGCCAGGTAAACAGATCACTTCTTAAATACTGCTGTATAAAAAGCAGAATCTGTGCATCAATATTATGTATCCATTCAAGCAATTCCACTTATCCTCCACCCGCTTTCAATTCTGATTGCTGTCTATATAT
>NZ_JBCOME010000036.1:0-37070 GCF_040924365.1 Ruminococcus sp. 1001136sp1_2201st1_G3_2201SCRN_220225
AGCTATTGAAGCATTTTACAAGTAAAAATACGGTTTGTGAATGAGAAACATTTGAACACTTTTTGAACACCCAGACCGTGATGAAGTCCTCAAAGCCCCTTTCTATCAGTATTTGTGATTGCTTAAAACGGTTCGATTCCGGTCTGCGGCATGACCTGAAACCCTTGATTTTCAAGGGTTTTTTTGATGTCTGGATATATTTACACCCTTCTGGAACACCTCTTATTTAACCCCAAAATGGATTTTGACATCAGATTTGACAGCAGATACAAAATATTTAAGCAGCTTCAAAATAATATTCTGGTATAATATTCACTTTTTTTATAGCTGGAAACTGGAATTTCCATGCTTGATAGTTTCAAAGGTTGCGCTTTCAAAAATAAAAGTAAAATAATAGCTTGCTTTACGTAGTCAGCTGCAATATTATTAAAATATTACTGTAGATGAAAAGAATCTGACAGGAGGTAGCAACTTGATTAGACAGGAAGTATTAATGCTATTTGTACAAGGGACTAAAAAATATTAAAAAATAATCTATCCAAACTTATTGTCTATGGTTCTTATGCCCGTGGAGATTATAAGGAAAATTCGGATATTGATGTTATGATATTAACACCTCTTTCAAAAGAAGAAATAGAGCAGGTCGAAAACAGTATTTTTGATCTGGCGTTTGATCTAGAACTGGAGTCAGGGATTGTAATAAATCCAGTTCTGGAGAATGAAGCACATTACAGATACTGGCTGGGAGCATTGCCGTTTTATGATAATGTAGAGAAGGAGGGAATTGTAATTGGATGAGAGACAAAAAGATTTAAGCAATTATCGAATTACACAAGCTGATGATAGTCTGAAAGTAGCTGACTATTGTTTAAAAGAAACCAACGAGTCTATTTATATCACCCAAAATGATGAGGGAGATATGGTAATTAAGAGTATTGATACATATGAAAAGCGTGAACAGTTACTTCGGTTACGTGCCAGAGTACTTCAGGCTGAGTGGGAAAGAATAGATGGTGCCAAAACTATGAGTGCAACTGAAGCACGAAAAAATTTGAGAGAGAGACTCGGAGAGCTGTAGAGTTGACTGTCTGGATAGATACATGTGAAGTCACTGGCAACGTTCTGCGAGGTGTTTTTTGTGGACAAAGTAAGCAATAACATTTTCTCTTCATTTACTGGCACAAGTAATAGTGCAAACCGGTTTTTGATGGATTATTATTAGTATAGAGAATACATGGTCAATTGAAGGAGAATTTTTTACAATATGTGTTCTTTACAAGAATCGAAAACAAAAACAGGTTTTGCGGAGGATGTGTATGAAGCAGGATAAAAAAGAGAAGCGGAACAATATATTATATTCGGTATTAGGTTTCGTCCTGGGCATTGCCATGTGTGGTATAGGAATATATGGTATGATTTTAAACAGAATTGAAAGCCAGGAGTACAAAAACACTACAGACAAACGAGAGGTTATTGCAGTTGTAGAATCCTGCCGTGAGATTGATAACAGTGATGATAAAGACAAAAATAAAAAGAATTCAAGATCAGTAAAATATCGGACCAAATTGGCATTTGAGGTTGATGGAAAAGCTTATGAAGGAGAAGAAACCTATAATCAGAAAGTATACGTTGGTGATAAAGTTAAGGTCGAGGTTTATCGGACTTCAAAAGGAATTTATAAACTCCGCCCATATAACAATCTGGTAAATTTTGTGTTTTATTGTGTGGCAATTCCATTAGGCTTTATCATTGCAATAGCCTCTGTTTACAGTATAGGGCTGATCGTCAAAAAAAAAGAATAAGATCATAGGATTCAGAAATGCTCCCTACTGGGCAGGAATGTGAAAGAACAAAAACCTGTCATTCAGAAGGGAGCATTTTATAATTGTGAATAAGTAGGATCAATCAAAATCTCTGGTAATATTTGTAAGCCATTTTCTTCTGAAATAGTGAATAAATACTACAGGCATTTTTTCAAGTTCATCCAAAGACATTACAAAGTATACCCAGATAGGCGGCAGTTTAAAAACATATGCGGCAAGAAATGTGAGAGGAACTGCTACAAGCCACATAAATATGGAATCAACGATCATTCCAAATCTGGAATCACCACCACCTCTGAAGCAGCCGCATATAAGACAGGTATTAATACCTTCTCCAACAAGACGCCAGGTCGTCATAATGATAAAAACGCCAAGATAATAAATGGCCGTTTCTGTCAGCTTATCCCGATAAAAATCCAGTATCAGGGGGCGAATCGCCAGAATAACGGCACATCCGATCAGGCTTACAATAATGGTTATTCTGAGCATCCGTTTCCCATATTCTCTGGCTGTATCAATGTGATTTTTCCCCAGCTCCTGACTGATAATAATGGTAGTAGCGTTGGCAAAACCCCGACAGGCGATAGCACCAATGTTTACCACCATAACAGCGACGGCATTTGCAGCAACCATATCATTACCAATATGCCCAAGAATTGCTGCGAATGCGGAACTGGCAAAGCTCCAGACGAGGTCATTTATTACGGCTGGAGTTGCAATTTTCATAAAATCCTGGAACAGGATTCCCGATTTCGCAAAGAAGTATTTTATTCGGAATCTCACATTTGATTTGTTCAAGGAGTAGATGAGACAAATCAATACCTCTGCGATTCTGGCAATCACAGTACCAAGAGCAACACCGGTAACGCCAAGCTTTGGAAGTCCGAATAAACCAAAGATGAAGGTGGCATTACAAAGTACATTGACACAAAGGGAAACAATGTATGTAACAGAAGGTAGCATTATCTTTCCGATACTTCGAAGGGCACTCATAAAAACCTGAGAGAATCCCATGAACATAAGGGAAAATGAAAGTACTCTCAAATACTCACTGCCAGCAGCAATTGTATCAGGATTGTCTGTAAAAATCTTCATAACCGTAGTTGGCATGGAAAAGGAGATAAGGAAAAATATCAGAGAGATAATTAAGGTGCATCGCTCCGCTAAGCCGAGAATCTTTTCGACAGTCTTTTGATCACCTTTTCCCCAGTACTGGGCACATAAAACGGATGTACCTGTGGCCATACCATAATATATACAAAAAAGAACGAAAGTATATTGGTTGGCAAGTGATGAAGCCGACATGGCAGTCTGGCTTACATATCCAAGCATTACAGTATCAGCAATATTTACCAATGTTGAAATCAAATTTTGAATCATAATTGGAAATGCCAATGTCGATGCATATTTTAAGAAATCTTTTTTATTTAGCATGTTACAGTTTTCCTTAGTTCTTATAATTTATAATATAACAATCAATGAAACAGAGAAAGTGATAGATTATAGTTTAACATATCCGATTAGAATATGCTATATAAAATGTTAAAATAGGACATTGTGAAATTACTTTTTTTAAGCTAAAATGTGAGTGTGCAAAACTTTTGGTTGGGAGTGTGAGAATATGACAAAAGATCTGACTACTGGGAAAATCATGCCCATTCTTGTTAATTTTACAGTGCCTCTTGTTTTGGGAAATTTGTTTCAGCTGACCTATAATGCAGTTGACAGCATTATTGTAGGGCATTTTGTAGGAAAGGAGGCCCTGGCGGCTGTGGGAATCTGTAATCCGGTCAGCACGTTGATGATATTATTTCTGAACGGATTGTGTATGGGAGCCAGTATCCTGATGGGGATTCAGTATGGAGCGAAAGATTATGAGACTTTGCACAGACAGATCAGTACAACTCTGTTGTCTGGTGCGGTCTTTTCGTTTTTTCTCACATTGGTTTGTGTAATATTTGCTGTACCTATTCTGCTGTTATTGCAGGTAGATCCGTCCATTATGGATATGACAGTGCAATATTTGCGGATTATTTTTCTGGGATTAATGTTTACATTTTTATATAACTTTTTTTCAAGCACTCTAAGAGCATTGGGAGACAGTGCATCCCCCTTGTACTTTCTGATCATCAGTGCGATTCTGAACATTTTCGGAGACCTGTTTTTTGTTATCGTATTAAAGGCTGGAAGTAATGGATGTGCAATTTCCACAGTACTCAGTGAGGCGCTTTGCTGTTTGTTTTGTATTATCTATATACAGAAAAAAGTACCGATTCTTCGGCTTGGGAAGAAATGGCTGGTTTTTGATGCCAGGCTTTTGAAAAAAACCATTGCTTACGGGTGGGCATCTGCCATGCAGCAGGCAACTGTACAGATGGGAAAAATTGCAATACAGGCACTGGTTAATACAATGGGAGTATCGGTAGCAGCAGCCTTTGCAGTGGTTAATCGCATTGATGATTTTGCCATCACACCGGAACAGAATATTGCCCATGCGATGACTGCATTAATGGCTCAGAATAAAGGAGCTGGAAAAAATGACCGTATGAGGGAAGGCTTCCGATGTGGAATGATACTGGAGCTTGTTTATGGAGCCGCAGTTATGCTGATCTGTCTGGGATTTGCCAGACCATTGATGTCATTATTTGTAAAAGATGAGGAAGTTATCGGACATGGAGTGGTTTATCTCCACTTGATTGCGGTAATGTATATTCTTCCCGCTATCACAAATTCGCTTCAGGGCTTTTTCCGTGGAATCGGAGATCTGAAGGTGACCTTGATGAGCAGTTTTACCAATATGACAGTCCGTGTCATTGCAGCGGCACCGATGGTTTTGTTATGGAATTTTGGTATTGAGGCACTGCCATATTCCTATCTGGCAGGATGGATTGCCATGCTGCTTGTAGAGACACCTTTGATGCTTCGAATTTACCGAAAAAAGTAAAAGTAAAAGAAAGGACATCCTGAAAAAACGGATGTCCTTTTTATGAAAAGAAGTGCATATTATTTGCGAAAGAGACGTTTGACAAAAGCCAGAAGATCAAAATGCCGAGACTTCGTATAGTCATTTATAAAATTGTCACAATACATATAACGTTCTGCTATGATCCACTCTGGAACGGGAAGTGCATCCAGGGAACTTGTATATTCTGCGAATTTCATATTCACGCCTCCTTTAATTTGTTTTTTAAGTTACTTATATTCTAGCACAAAATTAAGGAAAAACTATGGGGGCGGATTCTAAAAATTAAGTGGAAAATATGTGCTGTCAACACAAAATATATGATATAATAAAGGAAAAATTTGAACATTTTACAGAATGGGTTTGGGTAACAAAAAGGGAGGTTTTATGAGTTTTACAATACAGGATATGATGCTGACAGCAGAAACAAGATATGAAATGAAGTTTCTGGCCGGAAAAAATGGATGGTCCAATTCAATCAGCTGGGTACATCTTCTGGAGGATACAACGATCATACAGAATTTCTGGGGAAAGGAGCTTGCAGTGACAACCGGGCTTGGCTTTCCGGAAAAAGAAGACTGGATGCATCTGGCACAGCAGCTGAACCGGTATCATGCATCAGGGCTTGTTATCAATGTGGGACAGTACATTTATGAGGTGCCGGAAGAATTGAAAGCATACTGTGATGAAAATGACCTTCCGCTACTGACTGTGCCCTGGGAAGTGCATTTATCAGATATGATAAAAGACTTCAGTATTCATGTATTTTTGCAGGATACTACAGATGAGCAGATCGCATCCGCCTTGATTGCAGCTATTGAGACTCCGGATAATCAGGATGCATATAGAAAAGATTTATTACAGTATTTTGATGTAGATGGAAGCTTTCAGGTGCTGCTGATGACTTGTGAGGGGCTGGACTCCATGGACACAGTGGAGCGAAAAAAGCTGTCTTATCGAATACAGGTATATCTGGAGGATATCACTCACAATGGAAGCTTTTTTTATTACAACTCTGATTTTGTGCTGGTAGCGAATGCGCTTTCGGAAGAGTATTTGTGCCGCCTTGTAGAGGGTGCCATAAAAAGAGGAAAAAGACGTATGCCTGGACTGCAATTGTGCGTGGGAATCGGGAGCAGATGTATGGATATTTCCCAGCTTTCGGTAAGCTATCAGAGAGCGAAGGCGGCAGCACACATAGCGATGACACAAAAGAAGCAGGTGGTAAAGTTTGATGACTGCGGGTTGTTCCGTCTGCTTTATATGGTGAAAGATAAAGAAATACTGAAGGAAATGGAAACAGAATGTCTGGCAGCATTGGAAGAATACGACAGAAGATATCATGCCGGTTATGTGGAAACTCTTCAGTCATATCTGAAGCATAATGGAAGTATTCAGGCTGTGGCAGCAGAATTGTATACGCATCGCAATACGGTGCTGTACCGTATCGGAAATATCAGGAAAATTCTGGGAAATGAGTTGAAAACGCCGGAAGAGAGACTGCCCTATCAGATTGCATTTTATATCAGAAATATGCATGGGCAGATATAAGTATTGCGCAGTAATGTTTTTCTTGTGCATAGTGTAGCGCAGTCGTATATATAGAAGCAGTTTTTTTACATAAGTAAGATTGTAAAAAAGCAATCAAGGCAGGAAGTAATGGACATATTGCAAAACCAACCAATGTTGATGTAATTCTGGAAAATCTGGACCGGATTTTGGGAAGATAAAGCGGATAAAATGAAGGGGAAATACGTGTGAAAAGCACATAAAATAATGCAGGTCTTGTTCAGACCTGCATTATTTTATGCAACAGGGCGGAGTGTAAATTACTTTGTGTAAACCTCTCAGATTGATGATGTAATCGTAGGTTTATAGAATGCAAAAATTCCTACCAGACAGTATTTTTCTATTATCCGGAAAATTTATCACCGTAATGAATATGCATATCCTTCCAGTCCATAAACAATACATAAAATACTCTTCCGTATTGCTGGTTTTCTACGATTCTTCCATGGTCAAGCACAGAGAGGTAAGAGCCGTCAGCTTTTCGAAGATGAAAATGAATATAGTCATTTTCATTACCACTGTCAATCTGTTCCCAGATGCTTGCTTCTATCTGTTTCTGCTCATCCTCCCGAATCAGGTTATGAAAGCTTTTGTTTGTAAGTCGAAAGAGTTCGTCCATATCTTTATATCCGGTCATATGAAGAAACTCCTGGTTGGCATAGAACAGCTCATCATCTTCTTTGTCTGCTCTGTATATGATAAATGCACCCGGAAGATGCTCCGAGACATCCTTAAGCGCAAATCCCAGCTGTTTGCGGACTCCTGACTGAAGGTCTTCTCTGTAAGCCATACATCCGTTTTTTCCGTGAAGCTTTATTTCATAAAGGGCTGCATCTGCACAGCGCATAAGCTGTGAATGGTTGGAGGCAAATGCCGGATATTCCGCATATCCAAGAGAAATAGAAAAGTGATGTTCTGTTCCCTTGTAAGAGAAGGTCTTAGGCAGTCTGGTGAATTGATTCAGCTTTGCGTCTGCCTCTTCAAAGGTACAATCAGGCAGAAGAATACAGAACTCGTCACCACCGTTTCTTCCAAGCAGTACATCTGGTGGAAAAAAAGCTTTCATGTTGTCTGCCAGACTCTTTAAAGCCCTGTCTCCGTAAGCATGCCCATAGACATCATTAATAAACTTAAAGTCATCGATATCAAAAAGTGCAGCCACAAAATGTGTCTTCGGATTTTGGGCGATGATTTTTTCTGCTGCTTCATCAAATCCATAGCGGTTGTAAATATCGGTAAGGGAATCCGTGTGTGCCAGTATCTGAAATCTGTTTTTATTTTCTTTGGACACCAGCCATACCCGGGTAAGAACTGTCAGAAGCAGGATTACGGCAAGAAAAAAAACGGTGACTACAGCTATAAGTGTATTATTTCGCCATCCGCTTTGGGGGGTTACTTCAAATCTCCAGTTCTCTGCGCCTATTTTAAAATCATAAGAGACCGGTTGGGTTAACGAACCATCTGACTGATAAACAACCTTATAAGTGTCGCTCCAGGGAGAAGCCGTCTTTGAAATCCTATATTCATATCCAAAATTTGAAAGAGCATAAATCGAGTCTGAGAAAATATCAGGAACACGCAGGATAACAATGGTAAATCCCCAGAAATACTCTTGTTTGTTTGTATCCGTCAGATAAACCGGATTGCGTACAGCAATTCCATAGTCTCCCTGTTTCAATTCGAAAGGGCCTTGTGTAATGACTGTGTGATTGTCTCGTGCGTAACAGGAAATCTCTCCACGGTCTTTATCATGAATCAGATCAATTTTACCTGCCTCATTTCCCTCAGCCGGATAAATATCTGTCACAACACCATCCGGAGCAAGCTGTACGCTTTCAATAGAAGCAGACATAAGATTTTCAGCAATCGTGTCAAACTGATTAATCTCTCCGTTTTCACTGATCAGGATCTGCTTTAGAGCATCCGTAATCTCAATTCCACTCGCAATCTCATTTTTTATGCGTTCCCCATAGGTTGTTGCGTTTAATTGTGCTGTTATGTGTCTCTCGTTCTTCTCGTGGGTGTCTGTTTTGTATACAATGAAACCAACAAGGCATATGCCTAGTAAAAAAATGATAAGAGGCACAAGTGTTTTTTTCTTCACCAGGTTTACCTCGTTTTATCCATTGGAATTTCTATAATAAGGCATTATATCACAGAAGTTTAAAATTAAAATAAATTTTCTGAAAAAAATGACAATATATTTTTTTACTACGCTCTGGCGAAATATAAAATAAGTCAAGTCGAAAGTTGATAAAGAATGAAATTTGGCTTATAATTTATACTAAAACAATGTCAGGAGGAGCAAGCAATGGATATTAATATGCAAAAGAGAAATGAAGTACTGGCTCAAAATGTGATCAAAGGCCTGGAATCCCGCAATATGTCAGGTTATTACGCCGCAGACAGAGAAGCTGCTGTAAAGCAGGCGCTGGAACTGATTCCGGAGGGCAGCAGTATTGCCATGGGTGGCTGCACAAGTGCTCATGAGATCGGACTGATCAAGGCGTTGGAAGATGGAAATTATAATTATATTAATCGTGCGAAAATGTCACCAAGAGAAAGCCTGATGGCAGCGTATGATGCGGATGTATTTCTTTCCAGTGCAAATGCCATTACCAGTGATGGTGTTATGGTAAACATTGATGGAAATTCCAATCGGGTTTCCTGTATTGCCCAGGGACCGAAGAAGGTGGTTTTCATTGTGGGAATGAATAAGGTCTGTTCAGATCTTGACGCAGCTATGAAGCGGGCAAGAAATGTGGCAGCTCCGGCGAATGCACAGAGGTTTGAGGTGAAGACACCTTGCAAAACCGCAGGAAAATGCTTCGACTGTAAATCTCCGGATACGATTTGCTGTCAGTTCCTGATTACAAGATATTCCCGGCATAAAGATAGAATACATGTTATTCTTGTAAACGATATCCTTGGACTTTAAACGGTGCGCTTTATTATAATAGGGCTTAGCTTAGAGCGTGCTTGAAAAATCATTTCCGCAGTCTGCACGCCCCACTTTGCAGAATGTCTTTTTCAAATACGCTCCAAAAGAGCAAGTCAACGAACGGCCAGGAAAGGCGTAAATACACGCTTTTTCGGCCGCTTTTGTCGAATTATAGGGAAAGTTGTCGGACGATTTTTGTTGCAAAATCCTGATATAAAACGTAGAATAATGACGGTAAGTGTGAGAAAAATGGATTTTTTATCACTGCTTAATTGTAACCCTAAAATAGCTTGGAATCACAGAAGAACAGCTTGTGTGATTCGGGAAAACGTTACCAATGAACCGTGATCTATAAGTACATATCAGGAGGAAAACAATAATGAAAATGACAACAAAGATGATTATGCTTCAGAACATTGAGAAAATGGTGATGGAGCAGCAGCGGGTGGATGAAAATGATTCCTACATCAGACAGGACAATGAGGATCTGAAATATCTGGAAGAACGATATGACCAGCTGCAATTATCCCACACTGTAAAGCGTGTGATCGATGATTACATCGCCTGCCTGCAGACCAGAGACGAGAGATATTCAGATCTTGCTTATGCAGCTGGGATAAGGGATACTATAAGCTTACTGCAGGGGATGGGAATGCTGAATGAAATTGCTGCAATAAGTGGAAGTTTATAAAAGTGAAATAAGAGAACTATAACTTTAGCGGATTAAAATGCAAATATTGTTATAAAGATAAAAGAGTTACTATAAGCATGACATCACCTGCGTGCAGGGATACTTGCGGAAATAGTAACTCTTTTGTGTATTAGAAGTTTTGTATCGTAGTATAAAAAATTGATACTCAGGTAATTTTTTCGGTATTTACATAAAGCTTCTTTTATGATGAAATAAAGTTGAGTAAATATATGTATGGAAGGGTGAGTTTATGTACAATATTTTGATTGTGGATGATGAAAAGAAAGAGCGGGAAGGAATTGCGCTTTTATTAAAAAGGTTTGGGTTTCCATTAAGAACAGCATTTGCGCAAAACGGAGAAGATGCACTGAAAATAATGGAAAAAAATCATTTTGACATTCTGCTCACAGACATAAAAATGCCCTATATGGATGGAATCCAGCTTATACGTGAAACGCAGAAAAGAGGGCTGAATCCAATATGCATTATTTACAGTGCATATGGTGAATTTGAATATGCACAGAATGCCATTTCATTAGGGGTACAGGAATATCTTTTGAAGCCAGTTAAACTGGATGCGTTTAAGGCTCTTTTTGAAAAGATCATAGAGATCTGCCAGGAAAAAGAGATCGAAAAGAAAAATAGAAATGATATCATACAGGCGAAGGAAGAGGCCGCACAGCAAAAACTGAGCTGGAATCTGCTTAATTATTTGGAGTCCGAAGAACTGGAAGAGGGAACTTTAAATCATTGGGAAACTCTGGAAAATGAATTCATCAGTGTTGTGCAGAAAAAAATCTGTATACCTGTAATTATTTCCTGTTATTCTAATTTGTTTTCTATTGAATGGGAAGAGTACCTGAAAGATATCAGAGAATATTTTGGAAAAGAAACTGTGATCATTACAAACACAGATAACCAGATCGTAGTGTTATTGATCCGGGAAAGAGATTTTTATCGGACAGCAGAAACGAAAAAAGAATGTGAGATATTGATTGAAAAATCCCAGAAAAAATATCAGGTAAATATTTTTGTTGTACTGGGAAAAAAGACCGAAAGTCTTACAGAACTGAAAAAAGAATATACAGAATTGAAAGACCAGCTTGACTATCAATTTTTCGTATCCAAAAGTATGGTATTGGTTCATGATGAAGATTATTTTTTAAAAAAGGAAAATGATATGCTTTCCCTGTATTTTGAAAGGATATTTAACTGCGCCAGAATGCAGGATTATTCCGGAATTAAGAAGGAATTTGTGAAAGTATTTGCCTATATAATGAAGCAGACTGGCTTTAGTTCAATTTATGTAAAATATACTTTTACGGATGCGATGAAGCAGATCAGCGAGTACACAGACTCTAATGTGGACATGGTACCCTGTATTCAAAAAATATATCAGGCAAGGACACTAGAAGAGGTAAATAAGATAATCGAAAACGTTCTGGATAAAATGCAGGAAGAGAAAAAAGAAGAGGTAAAAGAAAACCGCCTGGTCCGCATGGCAAAAGAACTGGTTTATGAAAAATACAGTGAAAGTGATTTAAATGTATCGTATATTGCAGAACAGCTGCAGGTATCCTCTGCCTATCTAAGTACTTTATATAAAATGGAAACTGGAAAAAATCTGGTAAAATTTATTACCTGGTATCGTGTTGAAAAGTCAAAAGAACTTTTGTGTCAGACAAATATGAAAGTAAGTGATGTGGCGGAGAGGGTAGGATACCTGAATGTATCTTACTACATTTCTATTTTCCGAAATCATGAAGGCTGCAGTCCGGTGCAGTACAGGGAAAGGGTGCAAAATGGTGAATAGGATAGCAAAAAAAATCAACAAACAATCATTTTTGAATAAAGTAAGGATCATTTACACGCTGTTAGTTATGCTTCCTGTGCTGGTTCTGGAGATATTTGTATTGTACTCATCTACAAATTTTATCAAAGAGCAGCAGCTTCTGGAAGCGAAAGAAACCATTGAGCGGAACCATCTGAATATTGAGAATCAGATAAAGATGTGCGAAAAATCCGTATTATATGTGACCTGCAACAGTGTACTAAGGGAATTCCTCAGCTTAGATGATTCTGAGTATAAGAAACGCATCCAGATGACTTCAAATGTAAATAACCTGATTTATAACGCCTGGCTTTCCAACAGCTATTTTTCAAAGATGGAGGTTTATTCCGATAAAAGGATTTCTAACAATGATGCAGTATTCAAAAAAGCTTCCGATCTGGAAGATAACAGTTGGTATGAAGCGAGTTGGAATAGCGCAGATACTTTGTGGTGGAATGAAAATGGAAAATATTTTATAACACGTAGAATTGCCATGAGCCTTCCAAATCGGGTATATGGCGTTCTCAGAGCAGAAGTAAAGGAAAAAGTTTTTTCTGACAGTATATCCATGTTCTCGGAAATGCCAGTGGACATCCAGGTGAAAAATGGTTCAGCTGTGTTGTTAGAATACAATAATGAGGGGGAAGTTAATGAAAACAGTGCTGGCTATGAAGAGGAAAGAAATCTAAATGACACCGGTTGGAAAATTATTTACAGAATTGATGCTTCTTATTTCTCAAGTGCTTTTCATCCAAGAATCATTGGTTCTGTTGTAATTGTAGTTTTACTGTTGCTGCTTGGATTTATAGGAGTTAATAAAAGTGCCAGATCTTTGCTGCACTATTTGTATCAGATTATTGACCAGGTAAAGAAAGTAAAAGATGGAAATTTTGAGATTCAGATAGCAGAAAGTTCCCAGGATGAAATCGGGGAACTGGCTCGAAATATTAATAAAATGCTGCGGAAAATACAAACGCTTATCGATGAAGTATACAAGTCAAAGCTGGATAAAAAGAGCCTGGAACTGGATCTGCTTCAGTCAAAGATTAACCCGCATTTTCTTTATAACAATCTTTCCGCAATTAATTGGATAGCCATTGAAAAAGGAGAAGACAGAATCTACGAGATAACTACGGAACTGGCTACTTTTTACAGGACTGCTCTTAACAAGGGCATAAACGTAGACCATTTGAATGTAGAAGTGGAAAATATAAAGGCCTATGTGAAACTGCAGCTTATGGCGCACGATGAAGGCTTCGATGTTGAGTATAAAATTGAGCCCTCGCTTTTAGACCAGATGGTTCCAATTTTTATTTTGCAGCCTCTGGTGGAAAATGCAATTGAGCATGGCATTGACTGCATGAGAGAAAAAAGAGGAAAAATATCCATTGAGATTTATGCAGAAAATAATGAACTCTATATGACTGTCAGGGATAATGGACTTGAGTTGTATGAAAAAATTGGTCAGGGAAAAATGTCCCATGAAGAATTTGGTTATGGGGTAAGCAATGTTGACAAGAGAATTCGTATTCTGTGTGGGGAAGGATACGGTGTGGAAATTTTTGCAGGTCCGGGAGGAACTACCTCTATAATCAAATTGCGAAGAGATTTTATTACACTGGAACGAAAAGTATAGGATATAAATCTTAAAAATTTGATAATGAGATAAGTTTTTTGTTATTTTTTTCGTATCCTGTGAACGTTATACTTAAAGCAACTTAAAAATAAACGAAAGGGGTAGCAAAAAAATGAAAAAGAAAGTGATTAGTATGTTTCTTACAGCATGCACTGTATCAGTAATGGTAGTTGGAGGCGGTTCCAATCTGGTTATGGCGGATGATGCAGAGACGGTAACCTTGATGGGATGGTATGATGAGGATGACATGAATCCTATTCTGGAAAAGGTAAATGAGCAGATGGATGGGAAGTATGTGATTGAGTACACATATGTTGCAAATACTGATTATAATAATGTACTTAGCACACAGCTTGCATCTGGAGAAGGCCCAGACATTATTATGGATGGAACAAACTATCCAGCCGAAATCAAAGCTGGTAACGTGGAAGACATTTCAGATTATGATTTTGTAAAAGAGTTTAATGAGGCCGGAATGTCGCTTTGCAGTGCTGATGGAAAAATTTATGGAATTCCTTCCTATGGATGGTTTTCCGGAATCTGGTGTAATGCTTCGATTCTTGAGGAATGTGGAGTAGAAATTCCAAAAACATTTGATGAGTTTGTAGCTGCTTGCGAGACTATTAATGAAAAAGGCTATAATGCATATGGTTTTGGGATTGCGGATGACTCAACTGCAACATCTAGCTTACTGGGGTATCTGGAAAATTCTTATTATCATAACAATGAAGAAGCAAACCCTGATGGAACAGATTTTGACACCAAATTTGCAATGGGCGAAGTAACTATGGACGGACATATTAACGACTGTGTTAATAAATGGTGTACATTAGTTGAAAAAGGACTGATCGCTTCTGAATCTCTGGGAATTTCCTGCCAGGAAATGCTGAATAGTTTTAAAAATGGAGAAGTGGCTTTTCTTCATGGAGGTCCATGGCAGTATACAGAGCTGAAAGAATCCGGAGTTAATTTTAAAATGCTTCCGCAGCTTAGCGAAACAGGAGAAAATGAATACGTTTTAGGTGGACCAGCTGCATGCTTCGGTATTAATGTAAATACGGAAAATCACGATGGTGCAGAAGCTGCTTTAACAGCATTGGCTTCCGTTGAAGTTCAGCAGGCATTTGCTGATGCAAATGTTGGCGGAACCAGCTATAGAAGCGGAGTTGAGGCTCAGATGCCGGAAGAGTATGAATATGTTGCAGATATTATTAACAATGGAAATATTGCATTCCCATCTGACAGATGGAGTGTAAATCTCCCAAGTCAGTCCTTGTTTGATGAGTTTACTGCTCAGCTTCAGGGTGTTATTTCCGGAGACATCAGTGGAGACGATCTTGTGAATGCTATTGATACAAAAGCTGACTCAATCAGATATGAGTAAATTGTAATCATTTAACAAATTTAAAATTATTCATAATTTATTAAATAGATCCTGCATTTAGCAAATGAGCTTTTTGCAGGATCTGTTTTTGTGCAATAGAGCTTCCTGTTATCAATAGAATTAACAAAAGTAAATGGATATAAAAAAAACGATAGTCATATAAATTTTTTTGGATTTATGGAGAAAAAAATCAAATTTATAATAGAAATATAAAAAGAAGGAGGGCAAGGAGAGTATGAATGCCAATCATGTAAAACGAAATCTGCCATATATTATCATGGCAATACCTGCGGTTTCTATATTTTCTGTGTTTTTTATCATTCCGCTTATTTTTACTACAAAATACAGTTTTTATAACTGGACTAATTTTTCACCGGATATCGTTTTTTCAGGATTGAAAAATTATAAACAGCTTTTGGCAGATGGAATTATTTTGAAAGGATTAAAGAATACCCTGGTATTTGCAATCCTTACAGTATCCATTCAAAGTTTAATTTCTCTTCCTGTATCAGTGCTTCTGAATTCCAAATTAAGAGGAAGAACAATTTACCGAGGAATCTTTTTTGCACCCGCAGTATTAAGCACCTTGGTTGTTGGATATCTTTGGAAATATATTCTGTCTGCAAGTGATTATGGTTTGATAAACCAGGTGCTTTTGAAACTGGGACTTGAAAAAATCAACTTTCTCGGAAATGGAAAAATCGCTATATTTTCCATAATTGCAATTTCAGTGTGGCAGTGGTTTGGATGGTCTATGGTAATTTACATAGGAAGTTTGCAAAGTATTAGTGGAGATCTTTATGAAGCTGCTTCTGTGGATGGAGCTAACAGTTGGCAGCAGTTTTGGCATATTACATTACCAGGGCTTGCACCTGCCATAAAAATTAATTTTGTAACAAGCACGATCTCAGGACTGAAAGTATTTGATCTTGTCTTGTCAACTACAAACGGAGGTCCGGCACATCAGACAGAAACTATTCTGACATTAATGTACTCAAAATTTTCAGATGGAAATTTCGGTTATGCATCAGCTTTTGGAATTGTATTTCTGTTGATGACAATGGTTGTTTCCGCTGTAATGCTTGGAATATTTAAAAAATGGGAGGAGTATTTAAACTGATGAAAACGAAAAAAAATATTATGGAGATTTTGAAGCATGTTTATTTGCTAATTATCACGTTTATTGTTTTAACTCCTATTTATTATCTGCTTGTTACTACGTTTAAATCAGGAACTGAAGCGGCTGCAAAGCCGATGGCACTTCCGTCTTTCTGGGATATTACACCATATATCAATGCATTTGAAAAAATGCAGTATCCAAGAGCATTTGGAAATACTCTTTTTATTACAATATGTGCTGTATTTGGCATTGTAATGTGCAGTACTATGTGTGGATATGTTTTAAACCGCAAAGAGAAAAGTAAAATTACAAAAATTATTTTTCTGGTAATTCTTTCCGGAATGATGTTTCCATACCAGATGGCAGTTCTTGGTCTGTACAAGCTGGTAAGAAGCCTGGATTTAATGAATACGCTGACAGCAGTTATTTTTATTGATATTGCTATCAATATTCCATTTGCTACTTTTTTAATGAAAAATTCCATTTCTTCAGTTCCTATAGAACTGGAAGAAGCTGCCAGAATTGATGGTGCAGGAGTATTCAGAATTTTTGGTACAATTGTGCTTCCATTGCTGAAGCCGATGATTGCTACAATCGTAATTTTAAATACTTTAAATGTATGGAATGATTTTATGGGACCGTTGTATTTTATACAGAAAAGAGAAAAAGATGTTATTTTACAGGAAGTATATCGCAATATCGGTCAGTTTTCTACAGACTGGACTAGTCTGTTTCCAATGATGGTATTAGGTATATTGCCGCTGCTGGTTTTCTATATATTTATGCAGAAATATATTATCAGTGGTGTAATGGCGGGATCTGTAAAAGGATGATATACGGAGGTTTGGGTATGGAGTTTATTGTTAAAGAAAATGAAAATCATCAGCTGGAAAGTATTGTAAACCAAAATGACAAATATAAAATGAACTGGGTTGCCATAGGTAAAAACTGGGGAGAAATGTTTCTTCCGGATGGAATTGTAGGAAGAATAGAAAGAACAATATCTGAAGACGGAAAGATAACTGAAAAATATATTTTTTTTAATAATAGGGATTGTGAGTATTTTCCTCAAAAAGGTGGAATAGGTATTGCAGTGCCATTTCCGGATAATTATACGGCTTCTGAAATCTGTATGAAAGAGCGCTGTCATGCACATATTCGGTGTGGTGAAAGTCAAAGTTATATTGCAGGGATCAGAATGGGAGGAGAAAATCCAAATCTTGGGTTGGTTCTGAAAGAGGGAAAAATAGAATGTTACAGCATTATAAGAAATGAAAAAGAACTTAGCAATGACCGGGGAATCATTATATTAAATCCTAAAATAAACAATTTAAAACCGGGAGAAATGACCGTAATCCAATGGGATCTTTTCTGGTATGACGATCAAAGGGATTTTGAAGAAAAATTGCTTCATCAGGAAGGGCAGCTGTTGATACAGTTGGAACATGGAATTTATTTTGAGGGCGAGAACTTAAGCTTTCATATAAAAGCAGATAAAGCAATCTGGCATGAAAAAGAAATCAAAGTCACTCTTGCAGGTGAAAAAATTTCAACTGAAAAAACAGAAAGCGGTAATTGCATAGATTATAGAATTAAAATGGATTCTGTAAGTCAGGGTGAAAAAGAGTTCTTCATAAAGGGAGAAGAATACAGTACATCTGCGGTTATTCTGGTATTACCAAGGGTGGAGAAGCTTGCAGAAAAAAGATGCAGATTTATTGTTGAAAAACAGCAGTATTTTCGCGATGGAAGCCTTTTAGATGGTGCATTTCTCACTTATGATAATGAAGATAAGCGATTGGTTTATGAAAAAGAATACGATCATAACGGTGGCAGGGAAAGAGTGGGAATGGGGGCACTTCTGGCGCTCTGGCTGCAGAAAAATAAAGATATGAAAGTGGAAAAAGCACTGCAGAAATATACCGAATACATATACAGAGAGCTCTACGATGAGAATACAGGTATTGTATACAATGATGCAGGAAGAGATAATACCTGGAACCGTTTGTACAATTATCCATGGCTTGCAATTTTTTTTATGGAAAGATACAGATTGTATAATGAGGTTGCTGATCTTAAAAATATGTATAAAATTATGAAATCTTATTATGCACAAGACGGAGCTTCATTCTATGCAATTGGAATCCCTATGCTGGAATCTGTGAATTTGTTGAAATCGGGTGGTATGGAAAGAGAGGCAGAGGAACTTCTGAGATACTATGAAACACATGGCGAAATGCTTATAAAAAACGGATTATGTTATCCACCGCATGAAGTAAAATATGAGCAGAGTATTGTTGCCCCTGCAGTAAATTATCTTTTTCAGTTATACGAACTTACAGGAAAAATATTATATCTGGAAGAAGGAAAGAAACAATTAGCTGTACTGGTGCTGTTTAATGGACATCAGCCAGATTTTCATATGTATGAAAATGCGGTTCGTCATTGGGATGGATATTGGTTTGGAAAGTACAAAAACCTTGGAGATACATTTCCACATTACTGGAGTTCTTTAAGTGGTGTTGCTTTTCGGGAATATGAAAAAATAACCGGTGAGAGATCATATGGTGTAAAGGCGGAAAATTCATTGCGAGGTGTACTAAGTATGATAAATGGTGATGGAAGTGCAAGCTGCGCATATGTATATCCTTTTATGGTTAATAAGGTAAGATGCCAGTATGCGGATCCATGGGCAAATGATCAGGACTGGGCTTTGTACTACTACTTGAAAGAGGGCAAAAATTATGACTGAGTTAGAAAATAAAGGTGGCTTTACCTTGCCTGGTGAGGCTGGTTATGAAAAATTGACCTTAGAACTTGCAAAAAAATGGGGAGCAGATGTAATAAGGGATTCTGATGGGACAGAACTGTCTCCGGAGATAACGGAGGCAGGATATGGTATTTATTCTACTATTTGTATTATCCGCGGTCATAATCCCTGGGCTATGGAAAATTTGGATAAATTGCAGCAGACTTTTCTTGTCACAGAACCGAAAACTGCAGTTGAGCATTGTCTGGAACTAGAGCTCTTAAAAGAGTTTTTTCAGGAGCAGTTTAAAATTAATGACAGTGCAGAAGCTTTGGGGTACTGGCAGGTGTATGACCGCACAACTGACAAGGAAGTAAATAAAGAAAACTGGAGTTATGATAAGAAAAAAGGTGTTGTCAGGATTGAAAACTGTGTATTATGGCACAAATATACAGTCAGTTTTCTGGCATATCGAATTTGGGAAGAAATTTCCATGTATAATCATATTACCAATAACTGGGATAAAGAGCATCTTATACCGATAGATCCTGTATACGCTGAAACACAGGTTTATTTAATTAATTGGATGAAAGAATGGTGCGAAGAACATCCTGCAACTACAGTGGTTCGTTTTACCTCTATGTTTTATAATTTTGTCTGGATTTGGGGAAGCGATGCCAGAAAACGAAATTTATTTACAGACTGGGGCTCCTACGATTTTACAGTGAGTCCTCTTGCTTTACACAATTTCGAACAGAAATATGGATATGCACTTACCGCAGAGGATTTTGTGAATCAGGGGAAATATCGGGTAACCCATATGCCGCCAACAAAAGCAAAAAAAGACTGGATGGAATTTATTAATGATTTTGTAATTTCATTTGGAAAAAAACTAATAGATATTGTGCATGAATATGGAAAAAAGGCTTACGTATTTTACGATGACAGCTGGGTTGGAATTGAACCATATAATGACAGATTTTATGAATTTGGTTTTGATGGGATTATTAAATGCGTATTTTCCGGGTATGAAGCACGTCTTTGTGCAGGTGTAGATACAGAAGTTCATGAACTCAGGCTTCATCCTTATCTTTTCCCGGTGGGGCTTGGAGGAGCTCCTACATTTACAGAGGGAGGAAATCCTACAAGGGATGCAATGCAGTATTGGAGAAATGTAAGGCGTGCATTGTTGCGTGAACCGATTCAAAGAATTGGATTAGGCGGATATTTACATCTTACGGAGAATTATCCGGATTTTTGCGATTACATTGAAAAAGTTGCAGATGAATTTCGCATGTTGAAGTCTTTTCATGAAAAAGGAAAGCCTTGGACCTTGAAAACCAAAGTAGCGGTTTTACATTGTTGGGGCAAATTGCGTTCATGGACTTTGTCTGGACATTTTCATGAAACATATATGCATAATTTGATTCATATAAATGAGGCGCTTTCAGGTTTGCCTGTGGATGTTGATTTTATTGATTTTGAGACAGCCAGAAGCGGAGATTTATCCAGATACAAAGTCATTATTAATGCAGGAAAAGCGGGTGACGCATGGAGTGGCGGTGATAACTGGAAAGACGTGAAAGTTGTTGAGGCAATTACAAAGTGGGTATATGAAGGGGGCTGTTTTATTGGAATTG
The DNA here is from genome assembly GCF_040924365.1 of Ruminococcus sp. 1001136sp1_2201st1_G3_2201SCRN_220225. Classification (NCBI taxonomy): domain Bacteria; kingdom Bacillati; phylum Bacillota; class Clostridia; order Eubacteriales; family Oscillospiraceae; genus Ruminococcus; species Ruminococcus sp. 1001136sp1_2201st1_G3_2201SCRN_220225. Next base: position 20,347 of record NZ_JBCOME010000036.1, read on the forward strand.
GCGAGCCATCAGCAACCAGTGGATATGATACGTTTTTCAGATTGGCACAGGTACTGGGCGTAGATGAAGATAATGGGGCAAGGGTATGTCATGGAAAATGGGAGTATGAAGTAAAAGCACCACAAAATCATATATTAGATATACTGGAATGGCCAGTAATGGAACATATATACCTGACAGATAAAAAAACAGAGGTATTGGCAGAGGCTGCAGGTGGGTATCCGGGTATTACCAGACACCAGTTTGGAAAAGGAAGTGGAATTTATATGACGGGATTTGCTTTTTCAGAGGAAAGTACCAGATTATTGTTGCAATTGATATTAGAGGCTGGACGGGAAGAACAGGCAGAATGCATTACAGATAATCTGCATGTGGAATGTGCCTATTATCCAGACGCACAAAAATTAGTTGTTATTAATAATTCAGGAGAGAAACAAACAACAAAGATTGTATGTGAAGGAGCCGTTTGGAGCATGCAGCTTGAAGGATATGAAACGAGGCTACAGAATATATGTGGGATGGGAAAAAAAAGGCAGTAACATTTAGCTATGATGATGGAGTTTGCCAGGACAGGAGACTGGTAGACATGTTCAACTATTATCATGTAAAAGCAACATTCAATCTGAACAGTGGAATGCAGACATATGCCAGCCATTATGACTTTGGTAATGTAAGAGTGCATCATATGAATGCAGAAGGATTAAAAGAATTGTATAAGGGGCATGAAATCGCGGCTCATACATTGACTCATCAGGATTTAACAAAGCTTGATAAAGACACTGTATATAATGAAGTTTATCTGGATAAACAAAATCTGGAACGGATGTTTGACTGCCAGATTACCGGTATGGCGTATCCTTATGGAACATATAATGATGAAGTGGTTCAGATACTGAAAAAATGTAAAATTCAATATGCACGGTCGTAGAGTCTTCCGGAGCATTTAAATTACAAAAGAATTTACTGATATTTAAACCAACTTGTCATCATGATGATGAAAATATATGGGAACTTCTGGAGAAATTTTTAAAAGAAAAAAGTGAAGAAAAGCAGTTATTTTACATATGGGGACACAGCTATGAGTTTGATGTAAATAATAACTGGAAACGGATGGAAGAAATTTTAGACAGATTAATTGGACATAATAATATCTTTTATGGAACAAACAGGGAAGTGCTTCTTCCCTGTTAATGGAAAACAAAAATCAGACTAACATTTTATCCAGACATTCTACAATCAGTCTGACATTCTTCAGCGCACCTAAAGTGTCGCCTTTTTGCTCTAGGGAATGGTTGCAGCCCTCAAAAATCCCGCCGGTTTTATCGGGGAAGTTTCTTGCGGCAGAGCGGATCTTGGACTCCGGCATATAGGGATCGGCGGTTCCGGCGAAGAAGAGCCCGTTGATATCGGAGAGATAACGGAGAGTGGAAGGAATCGGAGTCATGAGAAACTGATGAACCTTTCCTTTCAGCTGCAGGGCTGTTTCAAGCTGGCAGGCGATGGTGGTGCCGATGCTTTTGGAGATAAAAATAATGTCATCATATTCAGAGAAAGGAACGTTTTCCAATTGGGGAAGCGTTCTTTTTATTGCCAGTTTTATGATAGGTTCCAGTTCTGTTGGGGTGCGGCCGTGGAAGGTGTGGATGTCCTGGCCGTAGTCAAGGCGTATGATTTCATAACCACGTTCAGCAGCCATGGAAGCAGTATAATAGAGAAGGGGCTTGGTGCAGGTATAACCGACACCTGGGAAAATGACGGCAAGTTTTTTCATGTGGGTACCTCGCTTGAATCGTAAATTGAGTTATATTGAGGGATAAAATGTAATCTGAAAGTGGTTATTGCGTCCACTTAGTTCTTGTATTTATTAAAGTATGATCCGATCAGCGTCTGTTTGAATTCATATAAGATATGAGCGTCAAAAGACCTGTTGATATAGCATTATTATATACTTCTTTCACAAAAATTGTAAAGAAATGACGGTAAGAAATATGGTGAATTATCTGTGAAGATATGCTAAAATCGTTATTGTTCAATGAAATAAGAAACAGCTTGAAATTATTAGTGATTCAAAAGCGAAATAACGAGGAGTGACATTATGAAATTATTGATTGTACGCCATGGTGACCCGGATTATGATATAGATTCCCTTACGGAAAAAGGCTGGAAAGAGGTGGAGTATCTTTCCCAGAAGCTTTCCAAATTAGATGTAAAAGCTTTCTATGTATCTCCCCTTGGAAGAGCGAAGGATACTGCGGCTCCCACTTTGAAAAAGATGGGGAGAACAGCCACAGAGTGTGAATGGTTGAAGGAGTTTCCCTGCCAGATCTGGCGCCCGGATGTGAAAGATAAGAAGATTATTGCATGGGACTGGCTGCCACAGGACTGGATGGCAGACGAGCGCTTTTTCCAGTATGACCACTGGTTTGAGAATGAGGCTATGCAGGAAGGTCATGTGAAAGAAGAGTATGACCGTGTGATCGGGGAGTTCGACAAGCTTCTGGCGAAGCATGGATATGAGAGGGAAGGCCATTATTATAAAGTAAATGAGGAGAATAATGATACGATTATTTTCTTCTGTCATTTTGGACTGGAGTGTGTACTTCTCAGCCATCTGCTGAATATCTCCCCGATGGTATTTTGGCATGGCTGCGTGGCTGCCCCATCCTCTGTGACAACCTTGACCACAGAAGAACGCCGTCAGGGAATCGCAGCTTTCCGCATGAGCTCTTTTGGCGATATTTCCCACCTTTATGCCAACAATGAGCCGCCGGCATTTGCAGCAAGATTTTGCGAAGCGTATGGAAATAAGGATCAGAGACACGACTGACATTGTGCATTGAGAAGTGTGGTGTTGTGAAAGGCGTGAACGGTAATCTTCAAAGTACTAACGGATGGTAAGAGTTATGTTCTGAAAGTAGGACACAATGGGAAGAACAGGGACAAAATATACCGCAAAGTGGGGCGTGCGGATTGCGGGAATGATTTTTCAAACACGCTCTAGTTACGAATTAGTTATTTTCATTTTAGAAATTTTATAAAATTATTAGAATTTGGACAAATGCTTTTCACAATTATGAGGTATGATATATACATCTTAAGAGAAAGAACTCTTAAGAAAAACTCTTTCCTTTCCCTAAAAATGTATAAATAAACCACCGTCTGTTGGCAAGAACGCTGACTGGGCGGTGGTTTTACGTTGTGGGAAAATGTGCGAAAGGTGAACTTAAGCATGAGGAAAATCCTGGCTGGACAAGTCTGGAAATATTGTCTATAGTAAATAGGAAACATATATGAGAAGGGGCGGGAATTGGCTCGTGCTTCATGTATGTTTGAATGCCGTAGTGGCTTTACTGCTGAGTGCGGTGAAGATTTAGACAGTAATATCAGTGATTGGCGATATTCATTTTTATAGACAATGGAGGTACTTATGCAATCATCATCCCAGCTGCAGGACATGCTTCATTCCATCAATCGGAAGAGCTATCCTGCATATAAATCCCTGAAAGGGGTATATCAGTTTAAGAAATATGTTTTGTCAATTGATCATGTGCAGGGCGATCCATTTGCGTCACCGTCCCATGTCAGTGTGAAAATTTTTCACAGAGAAGCTGGATTTCCAGCGGAATACTATAAAGATAAACTGACCAGAATTACTTTGGCAGACTATCTTACCAGACAGTTTGAACAGCAGGTGAACCGCTATACTTTTCGGGCAAAAGGCTCTGGAAAAAGTGGACTTATTTCTGTGACCAGATGCGGTCAGGAGGTGCTGGAGCGAACGGCCTGTGAGATTACAGAGCAGGGGATTACCGTCCGGTTTTTTGTAGGATTTCCGGCAAATGGACGTACCATAAATGCGGGAGAGCTGGAAAAAATTTTCTTTGAATTTCTGCCGGTTTGTGTGGAAAAAGCATTTGTATACAGAAATTTAAGTGGAAAAGATCTGGAAAATACTATTTTCCTGGCAGAAGATCAGGCGTATATCAGGGAAGAATTAAAGAAGCGTTCCCTGGTTGCTTTTGTAAATGACGGCGCGATTCTGCCAAGAGAGAGCGGTATTTCATCTAAGCCGATGAAGGGGAGCGTGACATTTTCTTCGCCGGAAAGTCTTCGGGTGACTATGGCGCTTCCCCATAAGGGAAAAATAACCGGAATGGGAATTCCTAAGGGAATCACGTTGATCGTTGGTGGTGGTTATCACGGCAAATCTACCCTTCTGAATGCATTGGAACTGGGCGTGTATAACCACATTCAGGGAGATGGAAGAGAATATGTGATCACGGATTCCACAGCCCAGAAGCTGCGTTCTGAGGATGGCAGATTTGTGAAAGATGTGGATATTTCTCTGTTTATAAATGACCTTCCCAATAAAAAAGATACCACCTGTTTTTCTACGGAAGATGCCAGCGGAAGTACTTCCCAGGCAGCAGGAATCGTGGAGGGAATAGAGGCTGGAAGCAAGGTATTTCTGTTGGATGAAGATACATCTGCTACTAATTTTATGGTGCGCGACGCCTTTATGCAGCATGTGATCAGCCGGGAAAAAGAGCCGATCACCCCATTCCTGGAACGCGCCCGGGATCTGTATGAAAAGGAGGGGATTTCCACAATTCTGGTTGCCGGAAGCTCCGGGGCTTTTTTCCATATTGCAGATACCGTGATCCAGATGGACAATTATATGCCGGTAGATATCACAGAAAAAGTCCGGGAACTTTGCAGGGATTATCCTTTAAATGAGAATATGGCAGCTGGATTTAAAGCACCACAAAGCCATCGCATCATGTCAAAAAATATGCCGTTAAACGGTTCCAAGAAGGCTTATTACGGTCATTCTAAGGCACAGGATAAGCCGGAAAGGCTGAAAGTAAAGGTACATGGCAGAGATGGTTTTTCCATTGGAAAACAGGAAGTGGATCTGCGATATGTGGAACAGCTGATCGACAGTGAGCAGACAGGAGCTTTAGGAGCGTTGCTGAAATATGCAGTGGAAAAACTGATTGATGGGAAAAGAACACTGCCGGAAATTGTGGAGCTGCTTTGCAGTAAATTGGAAAAAGAAGGGCTGTCTTTTCTGTCAGAAGGATATACTTCCTGCGGCTATGCAGTGCCAAGACGACAGGAAGTATATGCTTGTTTTAACCGATACAGGAGACCTTGAACCGGATTTGGCCATATCAAAAAAGGCAGTGCAAAGTGTTGGACTGCGCGGCAAAAGATTTGTGCAAGAAAACCTATTTGCAGGTAGCTTTTTACCTGGTTATACGCTATAATGAATTTTGGATGAGGAAAACACAGGGATTATTTTCCCTGTGTAAAATGAAAACAGGAGAAAGGTGGATATAGATTATGGAACGTCCAAACGCATGGCTCACATATTCAGATGCTGATATGCAGGATCTGGAAACTGTGGCAAAGAAATATCGTCATTTCTTAAATGTAGGAAAGACAGAACGTGAATGTATCACACAGATTGTGAAAGAGGCTGAGGAAGCAGGCTATGTTTCCCTTGAAGAAAAGGTGAAAAATGGCGAAGATCTGAAAGCAGGAGATAAAGTTTACCAGGTTGGAATGCAGAAGATCATTGCCCTGTATCACATTGGAGAGGATGATCTGGCCGAGGGTATGAATATCCTTTGTGCACATATCGATTCCCCAAGACTGGATATTAAACAGAATCCGTTATATGAGGATACCGATCTGGCTTATCTTGACACCCATTACTATGGCGGTGTTAAGAAATATCAGTGGGTTGCCCTTCCGATGGCAATGCACGGTGTGATTGCGAAGAAAGACGGCACAGTTGTAAACGTAACCATCGGAGAGGACGAGGACGATCCGGTTGTTTACATCACAGACCTTTTGATCCATCTTGCAGGACAGCAGATGGCGAAGAAGGCTTCTGAGGCTGTTGAGGGTGAGAAACTTGACATCCTGATCGGAAGCCAGCCGCTGAAGGACCTTCCGGATGATAAGAAGAAAGAGGCTGTTAAGGAGAACGTGCTTCGTATTCTGAATGAGAAATACGGTGTAGAAGAGGAAGATTTCCTCTCTGCAGAGCTTGAGATCGTTCCAGCTGGCAAGGCTCGTGACTGTGGTCTTGACCGCAGCATGATCGCGGGTTATGGACAGGATGACAGAGTTTGCGCATATACTTCCCTTCTGGCTCTTCTTGAGATGGAAGCACCGAAGCGTACAAGCTGCTGTCTCCTTGTAGATAAGGAAGAGATCGGAAGCGTGGGAGCAACTGGTATGCAGTCTCATTTCTTTGAGAACAGTGTAGCAGAGGTTCTGGATGCAATGGGACAGTATTCAGATCTCAGACTGAGAAAGGCGCTGAAGCATTCCAGCATGCTTTCCTCAGATGTAAGTGCCGGCTATGATCCTGCATTTGCAGAAGCTTTTGAGAAAAAGAACTCTGCTTATCTTGGAAGAGGTATTGTTCTCAACAAGTTTACAGGTGCCCGTGGAAAATCCGGATCCAATGATGCCAATGCTGAGTATGTTGCAAGAGTCCGCAGAATTTTTGACGACCATAAGGTTTGCTTCCAGACAGCTGAGCTTGGTAAGGTTGATGTAGGCGGCGGCGGAACCATCGCTTTTATCGCAGCTCTTTATGGTATGGAAGTAATTGACAGCGGTGTTTCTGTTCTCAGTATGCATGCACCGTGGGAGGTTACCAGCAAGGCGGATGTTTACGAGGCGAAGAAGGCTTATAAGGCGTTTCTTCTGGATGCGTAAGCAGGTGCTTTGACGCTCTAGAGCCTTTTTCAAACATGCTCTAGGAAAATAGTTTCTTGAACTACGGATAATTTGAAATTAGCGGACAGACGTTTTAGGTCTGTCCGTGATTTTTATTAAAAAGATGTCAGAAGCTGTTTGAAAACTTACAGAGAGCCTTTGGGACTCTGTTTCGGGCTTTTTATTTTTGGGAGCGAGGGCTGTGTTTGTAATATTTTGAAAATTCTACGAAATGAGGAGTATTGGATTATGTTAAAAAAACAGGCACCGGGAGAGACAATCCTGAAGGTTGGCGGCATGCTTCTTCTGTTTCTTGGCGTTCTGCTGGCATTTGGAAGTGGAAACACGCTTTCTCTGGTTATGAAGGGCAGTAGTGACAGCGCAGTTGTAGAATATCTGAATCAGAACGGTATGACTTACAGCCAGCTGGTTGCAAGCAATGTGATGGTTCTGGTGGCAGGAGTAATCTATCTGGCAGCTGGCGTGGTTGGTGTGAAACAGGCTGGTAAGGTGGAGAATGCAGGCCTTTGTGTGGGAATGGGAGGCCTTCTTATTGCAGAGGTTGTGGCAGAAGTGATCGTTACTATGATCTTCGGAGATTTCGATCCGGCTTCCGTGATCCGAATGCTGATGTTCCCGGCTATTTATATGATTGGCGCAGTGCTGAACTGGCAGGCGAAGAAAGCCAGGAGATAGGGAGGCACCGTCATGCTGGAAGAAGTTAGAGAGCTCTGATAGAGTCTTTAAAATAGTACCAATCGTGCAAAAAATACCTATAAAAAAATATTTTAAAAAAATTTCAAAAAGGTGTTGACAAAACCACAGGTATCGTGTAGAATATCCATTGTTGTGAGGGACAAATACTTCACAAGTAATAAATGTGTGTTTAGCTCAGCTGGATAGAGCGTTTGGCTACGGACCAAAAGGCCGGGGGTTCGAATCCTCTAACACACGTAATTGAGAAGCGGAATCATTGAGAAATCGATGGTTCTGTTTTTTTTGTACACAAAATCAGACCGCGGGTAATAAGAAATATAAATCCAATATTGAAATAATACTATAATTATGGTACGGTAATTCAAACAAAAGCGTGAAGCTTGTTCGGAAAAATTATTGAGTGAATTAAAGTTCGCGGAAGGAGAGAGGAAAAATGTTCACAGTACTTAATTCAGAAAGCCTATGGATTGGCACAGACTTGAAAAGATTTAATGAGATCCGGGATATTCTGGATAGTCAGAATATCAAGTATAAGTACAAAGTAAAAGATCAGCTGGGAGAATGGGCTGGTAGCGGAACACTCAGGGGACGTGTGGGAAGTGCAGGAAATCCAGCGGAGCAAGCCAAGCAGTACGAAATACTTGTAGACAGGAAAAATCTGGAGCAGGCACGTTTTGCGATTCAAAAATGATACGGTATTTTTTATAAGACACCAGATTTTCCTGAACGAATCTGGTGTCTTTTTAGGCGTTAAAACATGTTATTTATATTCATAGAATATATCAGATCAAAATGAAAACACCGACATAGCCTGAATCTGATACTTATTGTGGCGGGATTCTTGTCAGAAACAAGATAAAGCTCCAGATCAAATCTTTCGCTCAGCCTTCCGCGCTTTTTTTTCAGAATACATTTTCTCATCTGCCAGATTGATATAATCATTCAAGGTCAGCCCCGGATCATCGGCAATTACCCATCCGATGCTTGCTTCAATGGGGAAGCCCACCCGACTGTTGGCAGAAAACACTTCCAGAGAATTCAGAAGGGTATGAGCCAGCTCCTGTATTTTTTGTTTATCATAATCAGGAATTACGCATACGAATTCATCGCCTCCATAGCGTATGGAAACGGACTCTGCCGGACAGTGCTGCCGCAGGACGGAAGCAATGCTGCTGATAGCAAGATTTCCCATATCATGTCCAAAGGTGTCATTAATATATTTCAGGTGATCTGCATCCACAAACATGATTCCAACTGGTCTCTTTTCCTGCATACACTGATGGAAAAGAGGCATGGCAAGCTTCTCGTAAGCCATCCGGTTGTAGAGCCCGGTGAGAGAATCATGGATGTAAAGCTGAGAAAGCTGTTTATTCATTTTACGCAGGGTAAGTCTTGCATACAGGGCTTCCATGGAAGTCTGGAGTGCATTTAAGGTTTCGAACAGGAACTGATGCTCCAGAAGATAATCACAATTGGTGATGATCAGAAAGCCAATCTCCCGTTCACGAAAATGCAGAGGACAGAACTGGTAAATATTTTGTCCTCTGGTAGCTTCTGTCTGTGGAAGTGAAAGAATTTCTTTCAGATTAAGGTGAAGCCGGTTCGTACCATTCAGGGGCGGGTAAACCAGTGCCATCTCCTCCGGGTATCCTTCTGTCTGATAAGTATCCTCCGGAAGCTCAGGCAGTGCATCCATATTTTCGCTCATAAAGATATCTGGGTTCATAAACAGATAAATATTTCCGCAGCCATGTTTTGTCAGCCAGTTCTGCATACGTCCTGCAAGCTCTGTGTATCCTGCACAGTCCAGGAGAACACGGTTCAGATCCATCATCCAGTTTTGCATATCGCTCTGACGTGCTTCTGCAACGATGCGCTTGATTACATACTCTCCACGGTCAGGTGGATTCTGGGAAACGCAACCGCAGCTTTCCTGAAAAACGTAGGTGAAAGGTGCGTATATATAAGTTTCCTCTGCATTTCCATTCCAGATTTTTTCCAGCATTAAAAGGGCATTTTCCATGATATCGGCTTTGGAGAAGCCTACCGTGGTAATTCTGGGCTCATAATAGGAAGCTTTGTCTTCGTTGTCAAAACCGGTTACCAGAAAATCCCCGGGAATAGAATATCCGGCTTCCTTGGCGGCCAGACAGACGCCTACAGCTGTATTGTCGTTGACACAGACAAAGGCATCTGGAAGCAGGTTTTTCTCTTTAAATGTGGAAAATGCCTGGATTCCGGTTTCAATTTCATAATTATGATGGATCACGCGCTGCTCCTCGAAAGGAATCCCATGGCGAAGAAGGGCATCCCTGTAAGCTTTGAAACGGAGCTGATTTTCCCTGTTAAATTCTGGCCCGCCGATGAAATTTAAGGTACGGCATCCATGCTCTGTGATCAGGTGCTCAACAATCCGGCTAATGGCTTCGTAGTTGTCAATTCCGGAATGGTACAGTCCTGGAATCTGCTCAAGAAGAGAAATTGCTGGGATGCTGCTGAGCTTTGCGCGTTCAATTATCTCTGCAATCAGGTCTGGCTGGGACACGGTGGCAAGATCCAGAAGGATGCCGTCAAATTCTGAAAAATCCGGAAGCCGTACAATGTTATATTCTCCTGCATTATGCTTCTCATCCATACTGAAATTCCCAAAGCTCTGAAAAATATATAAATCCATATCTGACTGGTGGGCAGCCATGTAATTTCGATATCCCTGAATCCAGGTATAGGTTACATAACGTCCCCAGCCATCTGTAATAAGTGCTATTTTTTTCATGCAAAAATCTCCCGAATAACAGATTTCACAATGTTGTGAAAAACTATAAACATTGTGAATATTATATCGAATTTTTTATGGAAATGCCACATTTTCTGTGAAAAAATATGTAAAAAATTAAGAAGAAAAATTTGGTAAAGGTGATTTTTAACAAAATAATTTTCGAAAAAGCGAAAATGCAGATGTTGAGAATTATTCTCAATTCCCCTCCTTTTCATAACCGGATAAAAGAGGTATGATAAATATAAGTTAGCATAAACTAACAAAAAACAGAATGATGAATGCTTGTAATTGTTTTTTATGAAAAATGTTCATGAACGATAATGGTTTACAGGGAGGAAAAGAGATGTTTCTTGAAATTAAAGATTTGAAGAAAGGCTTTGGTTCCGGAGACAGCAGGACAGAGGTTCTTCGGGGAATTGATTTTTCTGTGGAAAAAGGGGAATTCTGCGTGCTTCTTGGACCGTCTGGTTCTGGAAAATCCACACTTTTGAATATTATCGGTGGAATTGATGAGCCAGATGAGGGCTATATTTCTATAGATGGGGAAAAAACAGGAGATATGAAGGAGAAAGCGCTGACTCTTTACCGCCGGAAGCATCTGGGATATGTTTTTCAGATGTATAATCTGATCCCAAATTTAAATGTAAAGGAAAATATTGAGGTGGGCGCATATCTCAGCGATAAGGCCCTGGATATTGACGAGCTGCTTCATACACTGGGGCTTTATGAGCACAGACATAAGCTGCCCAACCAGCTTTCCGGCGGTCAGCAGCAGAGAACGGCCATTGGTCGTGCTATTGTAAAAAATCCGGACATTCTTCTCTGCGACGAGCCTACAGGTGCACTGGATTACAACACATCCAAGGAAATTCTGCGTCTGATCGAGCAGGTCAACCAGAAGTACGGAAATACCATCATCATGGTTACCCACAACGATGCCATTAAGAATATGGCAGACCGCGTAGTGAAGCTTCGTGACGGTCAGATCCGCAAAAACTATCTCAATGAGTCCAAAGTCGCAGCCGACGATCTGGACTGGTAAGGCGGTGCGCTATGAAGAATCCATTGTGGAAACGTCTTCCAAGAGAATTGAAAAGTGATTTCGGAAAATATATTGTGATCTTTCTGTTTATGACACTGACCATAGGCTTTGTCTCGGGCTTTCTTGTGGCTGATGACAGTATGCTGGCTGCTTATGACGAAGGTTTCGAAAAATATAACATTGAGCATGGCAACTTTACCCTTTCTTCGAAAGCCAGCGAAAGCGATTTAAAGAAAATTGAAAAAAATGGAAAAGTACGAATCTGCGAAAATTTTTATCGGGATGAGGCCACAGATGCGGATCTGGACGGAAACGAAGAGGAAACCATGCGTATCTATCAGGAGCGTACCGATATGAATCTTGTGTGCCTGATGTCAGGGGGAATGCCAGCTGCAAAGAACGAGATTGCCATTGACCGGATGTATGCAGATAATAACAAGCTGAAGGTTGGTGACAAGCTGAAAATCGCAGGAGAAGAACTGACAGTTACCGGACTGGTGGCATTACCTGACTACAGTTGTTTATTTTCCGATAACAGCGATATGATGTTTGATGCTGTAAAATTTGGCGTGGGTATTATGACCGAGAAAGGTGCGGATGCTTTTGGAACAACCCATCTGGAGTACCGCTATTCCTGGCAGTATGAGACTGCACCAAAGGATGATATTGAAGCAAAAAACATGTCTGAGGATTTCCTGGAGGTTCTGGTCAAATATGGAAATGTGACAGGCTTTATCCCGGCCTATTCCAATCAGGCCATCACTTTTACCGGTGAAGATATGGGCGGTGATAAGGCTATGATGGAGGTGCTGCTGTATATTCTGATCGTCATCATTGCTTTTGTGTTTGCAGTTACAACAAATAATACCATTACAAAAGAAGCTTCTGTGATCGGGACTCTGCGTGCTTCCGGATATTCCAGAAGAGAACTTCTGTTCCACTATACTTCCATGCCGGTGATCGTAACTGTGGTTGCTTCTGCTCTTGGAAACGTGCTGGGCTACACCTCCTTTAAAGATCTCTGCGCAGGTATGTATTATGGCAGCTACAGCCTGCCGACCTATGAAACACGCTGGAATGCAGATGCATTTATATTGACCACAGTGGTTCCGGTAGTGATCATGTTGGGAATCAATTTGATTCTGATTTCAGGGAAACTGCGTCTTTCTCCTTTGAAATTCCTGCGTCATGATCTGTCTGCTTCCAAACGGAAAAAAGCTGTGCGTCTTCCGAACTTTAAGTTTTTCAACCGCTTCCGGCTGCGTATTATCCTGCAGAATAAGTCCAGTTATCTGACTTTGTTTATTGGAATCTTTTTTGCAAATGTACTGCTGCTTTTTGGAATGATGATGAAGCCGCTTCTGGATCATTATCAGGAAGAAATTTTGAAGAACATGATCGCGCCGTACCAGTATGTGCTGAATGTACCGGAGGAACCAGATGAAGATGAGAAATATACGGTTATGGGAATGTTGCAGAAATTTCTTACTCCATCTTTGAAAACCAATGAGAAGTCAGCAGAAAAATTCTGCCTGAATTCCATGAAAAATGTATTGCCAGATCAGGAAGGAGAGACCATAACGGTCTATGGAATCGCGGACGATAGTGCGTATGTAAGCGTGGAACTTCCAACTGATGGAGTTCTGATTTCTGACGGTTATGCAGAAAAGTATAAGATAAAGACCGGGGATACCGTTGTGCTGAAGGAAGCTTACGGAAGTGAGACCTATGAATTTTTGGTGCAGGGAATCTACGATTATCCGGCATCTTTGACGGTATTTATGCCGATTTCCTCCTACAGGAAAACCTTTGGGGAAAAGGAAGATTACTTTAACGGTTATTTTTCCCGGGAAAAGATCACAGATCTGGATGAGGATCTGATTGCAACAACAATTACGGAGGACGATCTGACAAAGGTCAGCCGTCAGCTGGATGTGTCTATGGGAGAAATGTTCCAGCTGATCAATGTATTTGCAGTTGTGCTGTTTGCCCTCCTGATCTATCTGCTTACCAAGCTGATCATTGAAAAGAATGCCAATGCCATTTCTATGGTAAAGATTCTGGGGTATGAAAACCGGGAGATCAACAGCCTGTATCTTACATCCACTACGTGGGTGGTGATCTTGTCCATTTTACTCAGCCTGCTGCTGTCTACCTGGACGATATATGGAATTTACGGATATCTGATGTCATCCTTCTCAGGCTGGCTGACCTTATATCTGAAACCAGCGGTTTATCCGGAGATGTTTGCGATGGGGATGGGGGCGTATGTGTTGGTGGCACTGCTTCAGTTCAGAAGGATCAAGAAGATTCCCATGGATGTGGCACTGAAAAATGTGGAGTAAGAGAATTATAAGAAAATAGAATATTGGAGGATATTAGGGCAGACTTCTATTTCTTCGGGAGTTTGCCCTGATTTATGCTGAGCATTTTATTTTAGGCAATACGTTTTGAGGGTTCGGGTTAATAGTAGCAGCCAGGTTGGAGTAGTGTTCTGGTTACTGTTTACTGGTAACATTCCGCGAGGTGTTTTTTGTGAACGTAGTTCACAGAAAACCCGAGAAGTGCGGCGCGAAATCATGCGAATGCATGATTTCTGTGCATCGCGAAGCGCGTTGCTGTGAACGGAGTGAGCAGTAACGTGTTCTGTTTATTGAGAGATTTATTCATATTTTCATGTTGTGATTTGGTAAAATTTCGTATATACTTTCCTTTGTAGCCCAAAGTGGATATTTTGTATCCGGGCGGGACGAGCTGGATATAATAGCAGTAGAAAGTGCCCGCATAGAATTTTTTAAGAAGAGGAGATACGAACATGGATTACGCAAAAGAATCCTTAAAGATGCACTATGAGTTAAAAGGTAAAATTGAAGTTGTTTCAAGAGCAAAGGTTGATTCCAAGGATGCTTTAAGCCTTGCTTACACCCCTGGTGTTGCACAGCCTTGCCTTGAGATTCAGAAAGATATTAATAAAAGTTATGAATTGACCAGGCGTTGGAATACGGTTGCTGTAGTAACTGACGGTACCGCTGTTCTTGGACTTGGAGATATCGGTCCGGAGGCTGGTATGCCGGTTATGGAGGGCAAATGCGTTCTGTTCAAAGAGTTTGGTGATGTAGATGCTATTCCGCTTTGTGTTCGAAGCAAGGATGTAGATGAGATTGTGCAGACCGTTCGCCTTCTGGCTGGAAGCTTCGGCGGTGTAAACCTGGAGGATATTTCCGCACCGAGATGCTTTGAGATTGAGAAGAAGCTGAAAGAGTGCTGTGATATTCCGATTTTCCATGACGACCAGCATGGTACTGCAGTTATTACACTTGCAGGTGTGATCAATGCGCTGAAGGTTGTTGGCAAGAAAATCGAAGACATTAAGATCGTTACTTCCGGAGCAGGAGCTGCCGGAATCGCGATTATCAAACTTCTTATTTCTATGGGACTTAAGAACGTTATTATGACAGATCGTAAAGGTGCAATTTACGAAGGTCGTGAGGGTCTGAACCCAATCAAGGAAGAGATGGCGAAGATCACAAACGCCAATCATGAGAAGGGCTCCTTGAGTGAAGTGATCAAAGGCGCTGACGTATTTATCGGTGTTTCCGCACCTGGAACCCTTACTCCGGATATGGTTCGCACTATGGCGAAAGATCCGATCATCTTTGCCTGCGCAAACCCGACTCCTGAGATTTTTCCAGATGAGGCCAAGGCAGCAGGAGCAGCGGTAGTATCCACAGGTCGTTCCGACTACCCGAATCAGGTGAACAATGTTCTCTGCTTCCCGGGAATCTTCCGTGGTGCCCTTGATGTCCGTGCATCTGACATCAACGATGAAATGAAGATTGCCGCAGCTTACGCCATTGCAGGCCTGGTAAGCGACGAAGAACTCTGCGCTGATTATATTCTGCCAGCAGCATTTGATTCAAGAGTGAAAGATGCGGTTGCGAAGGCTACTGCTGAAGCTGCCATTAAGAGCGGAGTGGCTAGGATCTAAAATTCTTTATATATCCGTTTGTTTTCTTCTGCGGAGAATAACTTTAAACGATGCCCGATGCGAATTGCCTTTGAATCCGTTCCATGCCCGATCAAAGGTGTTTTCGCAATGGGCGTCTTTTTTTCTGTGAATTCAAGAAGCAGTTTTGCCATATCTGGCTGACAGTTATCCGCCTCCATTTTCGTAAACGTCCCCAACAAAATCCCATTTACTTTCTTAAATACTCCCATCTGGCTCAACTGGCTTAAATAAGTCACCATCTGCGGCAGTTTTCCTCCAAAGGACTCCAGAAGCAGGATTTTCTCTCGCATATCCGGCCAGTAGGGCGTGCCAGCCAGCTTCAAAAGGCACCGTATATTTCCTCCTACTACAATTCCATCCATATGAGTTCCCTGCACAAATTCATAAGGGAAATCATAAAGAGAAGAGGATCCCGCCAAGGTAGTATTAAGAAAGTCCGTTATCTGGGACTGGCTGTGATCGTAGGTGAGATTTCGTATCTGGTACAGGACAGAAGATTTCCCTGTTCGGGCATAAATGGCATTTATAATTGTTGTCAGATCACTATATCCCCAAAAATGCTTTTTTCCGTAAGCAATGGTCTGAAAATCCAGATAGGATAAAAGCTCGTTGGCCATATCCCCGCCAGATACGTCAAAAATATCTGTGACAGAATCATCCTCATAAAATTTCATAAGAGCCCCGGCACGTTCCCTGGCAGTTCCAGCCTGTCCGTTTTCATCTCCATAAAGGTAAGGGCTAAGATCTACTTCTAGTCCGGATTTTTCCAGAATCTGCACCAACATTTTTATTGTTTCGGCCTGTTCTGGCCTAAGTCCGTTGGAACAACAGACAATCCCGATTTTGCTTCCCTGTTTCATAAAAAGTAATCCTTTCTTTTCAATAAAGTGCATGTGATTTTTTTATACATGTAACTTTTTCACAGATTTTACTATCTAAAACAATGTATGAAGCATAAAAATACGCTCATTCAACACTTTTTATCTTCTTTTACATTATAAACAATAATTCCCCATAAATCCACCATTCATACTGGAGCGTGTTTGAAAAAGCATTCCCGCAGTTAATGTTCACTGGTAACGTTCCGCAATCTGTACGCCCCACTTTGCGGTATATTTTGTAGAAATTTTTTTTAGCACACTCTGGAATCTCGAAACATTTTCAAAAAGCACTGGTCAAAATTTACGATATTGCAGTGAAAAAAATGAGAAAAAAATGCAAATAAATTATTGACAGCTTATATAAATTAGAATATACTAATCAACGTAAGCAAAACATAATAATGAATAGATGTTTCTAAAGCACAAAAAAGGAAGGATGATATGATGCCGTTATCAATGGTAAACGAAGGAGAGCCGCAGGTGATTAAAAAAGTCGGCGGTAAAGAAGAAACCCGTAAATTCCTTGAAAATCTTGGGTTTGTACAGGGAGCTACAGTAACC
>NZ_JBCOME010000036.1:37224-45583 GCF_040924365.1 Ruminococcus sp. 1001136sp1_2201st1_G3_2201SCRN_220225
CTGTCACAGTGAAGAGACTGCACGGCGAAGGACCAGTAAAGAGACGTATCATGGATATGGGAATTACCAAAGGGGTACAGATCTATGTACGTAAAGTTGCACCGCTTGGAGATCCTATTGAAGTAACCGTAAGAGATTATGAACTGTCTCTGAGAAAAGTCGATGCAGAAATGATAGAGGTAGAATAAATACTGTACAGGATATAGTACTTTGCTGTGTGTACATAAGGGAAAAGTTACTGCTCACATATTTTTGAGAAACATTTTATAAATGTTGTCATATGAACAGTGGCAAAATCAGCACAGCATGAAATTGCATGTTCTGGAAGTGAACAGGCAATTTTTTTTACCTGATTGGTTAGCGAAACCTAATAAAAGGTTGAAACACTAACAAATGAAAGCTGATTGAAACAATCGGCAGCACAGGGCAACTAAAATCAGCAGAAGCTGTATATAATAAGCCCGGAAAAAGAAAATCTGGAAAGAAAGAGGAGGCATGAAAATGTCGATTAAGATTGCACTTGCAGGTAACCCTAACTGCGGCAAGACCACATTATTCAATGCACTGACCGGCTCTAACCAGTTCGTTGGTAACTGGCCCGGTGTAACAGTAGAGAAAAAAGAAGGTAAACTGAAAGGTCATAAGGATGTAACCATCATGGACCTTCCTGGTATTTATTCCCTTTCCCCATACACACTTGAGGAAGTGGTTGCCAGAAATTACCTGATCAATGAAATGCCAGATGCGATCATCAACATCGTAGATGGTACAAACCTTGAACGTAACCTGTATCTGTCCACACAGATCATGGAGCTTGGTATTCCGGTGGTTATGGCTATTAACATGATGGATCTTGTTCAGAAATCCGGAAACAAGATACATATTGATAAATTAAGCAAAAAACTTGGCTGTGAAGTAGTTGAGATTTCCGCTCTTAAGGGAACCGGAATCATGAAAGCTGCTGAGAAAGCAATTAGTGCAGCACAGAGCAAAAAGAAAACAATTCCGGTTCACGAATTTGCACAGGATGTTGAGGATGCGATCAAATCTGTTGAGAATAAGCTGACAGGAACTGTTGCAGAGGCTCAGAAACGTTTCTTTGCAATCAAGCTTATCGAGAAAGATGACAAGATCGTAGAGCAGATGAAGAGCGTTCCGGATGTGTCTTACGAAGTAAAGGCTCTGGAAGATAAATTCGATGATGATACAGAGAGTATTATCACAAACGAGCGTTATGTATACATCTCTTCCATTATTGGACAGTGCTATACAAAATCCTCTACAGGAAAGAAGCTTACAACCTCCGATAAGATCGACAGAATCGTAACCAACAGATGGCTGGCGCTTCCGATCTTCGCAGTTGTAATGTGGGTTGTTTATTATGTGTCTGTAACCACTGTTGGAACTATTGTAACAGATTGGACAAATGATGTACTCTTCGGTGAGATTATTCCTCCGGCAGTTGAGTCTGCTCTGGAAGCTGTAAATTGCGCTGCATGGCTGCAGGGACTGATCCTTGACGGTATTGTTGCCGGTGTTGGCGCTGTACTTGGTTTCGTACCGCAGATGCTGGTTCTGTTCCTGTTCCTTGCATTCCTTGAGTCCTGCGGTTACATGGCTCGTGTTGCATTCATCATGGACAGAATCTTCCGTAAATTCGGTCTTTCCGGAAAATCCTTCATCCCAATGTTGATCGGTTCCGGATGTGGTGTTCCTGGAGTTATGGCTTCCCGTACAATCGAGAACGACCGTGACCGTAAAATGACAATTATGACCACAACATTTGTTCCTTGTGGTGCGAAGCTCCCGATCATTGCAATGATTGCAGGTGCATTCTTTAACAACAGCGGATGGGTTGCGACAAGCTGTTACTTTGTTGGTATCGCAGCAATCATCTGCTCCGGTATCATCCTTAAGAAAACAAAAATGTTCGCTGGCGAGCCGGCACCATTCGTTATGGAGCTTCCGGCATATCACTGGCCGACAGTCGGCAATATTCTGAGAAGCATGTGGGAGAGAGGCTGGTCTTTCATCAAGAAAGCTGGTACCATCATTCTTCTTTCCACAATCGTTCTCTGGTTCCTCATGGGATTCGGCTGGGAAGGCGGTTCCTTCGGAATGGTAGAAGAACTGAACAACAGTATTCTTGCCAAGATTGGTTCTGCTATCGCCTGGATTTTTGCTCCTCTTGGATGGACAAAAGCAGGAGAAGGCTGGAAGATGGCAGTTGCAGCCGTAACAGGTCTTATTGCAAAAGAGAACGTCGTTGCTACATTTGGTATGCTCTTCGGATTTGCAGAGGTTGCAGAGGATGGAGCTGAGATCTGGGGAAATCTTGCACAGGTTATGACTCCAATTGCAGCTTACGGATTCCTAGTATTCAATCTTCTTTGCGCTCCGTGCTTCGCGGCTATGGGTGCAATCAAGAGAGAGATGAACAACGCAAAATGGTTCTGGTTTGCAATCGGTTATCAGTGTGGTCTTGCTTATGTAGTTTCACTTTGCATTTATCAGATTGGTACACTGCTTACAGGCGGCGGATTTGGAATCGGAACTGTTGTAGCATTTGTTCTGGTTGCAGCATTCCTGTACCTGCTGTTCAGACCATATAAAGAGAGCAACAGCTTAAAAGTTAATACAAAGAGTATTGCTTAAGCAAAGTTCTTAAATAATTCAGCCTGTATCCCTTAAAGAGATACAGGCTGGAATTTTTATATAAGGGGAAATAACAATAGTATTTCGTTTTGGAAAAGAGATGTTCTGCAGCAGTGAAGGCGCGAACCGTTATGATTTCTCTTTATATAGAAATTCCAGCTCCTGACATAAAATCACACAGAAATCAAAAAGGATGGCGATGAAAATGATGAAAAATGCAGTTGAAGAAAAAGCATATGAAAATCAGGAAGCATATCAGCGCACACAAATGCAGAAAGATATGATTTTTGAACGATTACGCGAACAGGGCTGCAGGATCACCAGACAGCGCCAGCTGATCCTGGATATTATTCTGGAGGAGGAGTGTTCCTGCTGCAAGGAAATTTATTACAAGGTGCAGGAGAAAGATCGAAATATTGGACCGGCCACAATTTACCGCATGGTAAATATGCTGGAAAAAATCGGCGCCATCAGCCGCAAGAACATGTACCGGATTTCCAGCTGTGAAGCATGCTGCCAGGAAAATGGCTGCACTGTAAGACTCAGCGATGATACTGTCTGTAAGCTGCCTTCTGAAGTCTGGAAACAGGTTGTAAGAGCTGGATTGAAAAATATGGGCTATATCGGAGATCAGGATATTGAGAGTATTGAGATGACCATGTCAAAGTGCGGTGCTTGAAAACTGGCATGATAGTATGAAGGCATATAAAAATAGCAGTTATCCAGGGGAGAGAGTTAGAGCCTGTTTGAAAAAGCATTTCCGCAATCTGTACGCCCCTCTTTGCGGTATATTTCACCAGAATTCAGTTGCCGTAGCCCGTTACGGCGCCTTCATCCGGGCAAAATCTCCCACAAATTGTGCCGTACATCTTGCAGAAAACCTTTTTCAAATACGCTCTAAAACAAGAAGATAATGAGAATATTTCTCGATAAGCAAAAAAGTACTGGGAATTTCAGAAAACCTGATATATAATACCAAAATATTGAAAAACAATTAACAATAATAGCGTTTCACTATAAGGAGGAATTTAATCATGGCAAGTTTTAAATGGGACAAGACAGGACTTTTTGCAGCAGGTGTTTTATTCGGAACAGCAGGTATCAAGCTTCTTTCCAGCAAAGATGCGAAAAAAGTTTACACAGAGTGCACAGCAGCTGTTTTAAGAGCAAAGGACTGTGTAATGAAAACGGTTACAACTGTTCAGGAAAATGCAGGTGATATCTATGCAGATGCACAGCAGATCAACGAGGACAGAAAAGCAGCTGAGGAGCCGTTTGAGGATGAGGCAGCTGAAGGCGAGACAGAGTTTAAAGAGACTGATGAAGCTGAAGAGACTGAGACAGAGGAAGCTGCTGAGTAATCTGGCAGTGTAATACCTTGCAAACATATTGGGGACTGCCGTTTTTGCGACAGTCCTCTTAATCGTTGCTGTTCCTTTGAAAAACTCTGCGAAATATTTTGGTGAACAAACCTTACTAAAAATTCGAAGAGTGTGGCGCGAAGCAATTGCGGTGAACGTAATGGACAGTAACTCTTGCTTTGAAGAAAAAGTAGGTGAACAAGTTGAAATTTACAGTTAAACATGAGAAAAAAGGACGTATCAGAGTCCATCTTTTTCAGAAATATATGAATTTTACCCAGGCAGATACCCTTCAGTATTATCTGGAAAATCTGGATGGAGTAAAGAAGGCTCAGGTCTTTAACCGTACCAGTGATGCTCTTATTTACTACACCGGAGAGCGGAATGAACTGTTGAAGGCAATTCAGGCGTTTGGTTACAGCCGTGTCAGCGTACCCGCCCAGGTGCTGGAGAATTCCGGAAGAGAATTAAATGAGACTTATAAGGAGAAGCTGGTAAATAAAGTTATTTTCCATTACGGACGTAAGCTGCTTTTGCCATATCCATTGTCTGCAATCTATACCACTGCAATGTCTGTGAAATACATCTGGCTGGGGGTTAAGACACTCTGGAAGCGTAAGATCGAGGTTCCGGTTCTGGATGCAACTGCAATCGGTGTTTCTATTTTCCGCGGCGACTTCTCCACAGCCGGTTCTGTTATGTTCCTGCTTGGAATCGGAGAATTGCTAGAGGAGTGGACCCACAAGAAATCTGTGGATGATCTGGCACGTACCATGTCTCTGAACACTGGTAAGGTATGGCTTCGCAGTGAAGGAACAGAGGTGCTGGTGGACGCAGACAAGATTCAGGCTGGTGACCTGGTTGTGGTACATATGGGAAACGTGATCCCATTTGACGGTTTGATCGCAGAGGGCGAGGCTATGGTAAACCAGGCTTCCCTGACTGGTGAATCTGTTCCTGTAAGAAAAGTGGAAGGAAATTCTGTATACGCAGGTACGGTTGTGGAAGAGGGCGAGGCTGTCATTACTGTAAAAGCAGTTGGTGGTTCCAGCCGTTATGAGAAAATCGCAGCCATGATCGAGGATACTGAGAAACTGAAATCCGGTCTTGAGAGCAAGGCCGAGCACCTGGCGGACAGACTGGTCCCATACACACTTGGCGGTACTGCACTTACTTATCTGCTTACCAGAAATGTAACCAAGGCTGTTTCCGTATTGATGGTTGATTTCTCCTGTGCCCTGAAGCTGGCAATGCCGGTTTCCGTACTTTCCGCTATCCGGGAGGCAGGAGAATACAAAATCACTGTGAAGGGCGGTAAATTCCTGGAGGCAGTTGCGGATGCCGATACGATCGTATTTGACAAGACTGGCACTCTTACCAAGGCAGAACCTACAGTGGCTGAGATTGTTCCATTTAACGGACAGAGTGAAGATGAGCTGCTACGAATTGCAGCTTGCTTGGAAGAGCATTTTCCTCATTCCATGGCGAAAGCTGTTGTAGATGCAGCGAAGAAGAGAAAACTGGATCACGAGGAAATGCATTCTAAGGTAGAATACATTGTTGCTCATGGTATTTCAACAACCATTGAGGGCAAAAAAGCAATCATTGGAAGCTCCCATTTTGTATTTGAGGATGAGAAATGCACCATTCCGGAAGGGATGGAGGAGCGTTTTAAAAATCTTCCAAATGAGTATTCCCATCTGTATCTTGCAATTGAAGGCAGTCTTGCAGCTGTTATCTGTATTGAGGATCCTCTCCGTGAGGAAGCTCCTGCAGTTGTAAAAGCACTGAAGAAAGCCGGATTCAGCAAGGTAGTTATGATGACCGGAGACAGTGAACGTACAGCCAGGGCTGTTGCAGCCAGGGTTGGCGTTGACGAATATTATTCTGAGGTTCTTCCGGAAGATAAAGCAAGCTTTGTGGAAAAAGAGAAAGCAAAAGGACGTAAGGTTGTCATGCTTGGTGATGGAATTAACGATTCTCCGGCCCTTTCTGCAGCTGACGCAGGTATTGCGGTAAGTGAAGGCGCCGAGATTGCAAGAGAGATCGCAGACATCACTATCGGTGCGGATAATCTGGAAGGTATCGTAATTCTGAAGCATATCAGTGACGCGCTGATGAAGCGTATTCACAATAATTACAGAACGATCGTAGGATTTAACACTGGCCTGATCCTGCTTGGTGTTGCCGGAATCCTGCAGCCGACTACATCTGCGCTGCTTCATAATACTTCTACACTATTGATCGGTATGAATAGCATGAAGAATCTGGTGAGTACTGAGGAAATTTAAATGGATGTGGTCTGCATCCCGGGTATTGTAAAAAAATCGGGTGCAGATTGCGGGAATGATTTTTCAAACACGCTCTGCGGTGAACGTGTAACTTTTGAATATATCAGAGAGTTAATGAGACTGTTTTTCATTAGCTCTCTTTTTTTGTTTTGTACTTGACAGAAATAAAGGATTAGTGTAAACTAACATCATAAAAGTTAGCACAAGCTAACTAAAGCGTAGAACTATAAAAATATATAATCAGCACCTTTTACATAAAATAAAATGTAAAGGACTGTAGCAACTAAAACATATTTCAGAAGTGCAGGCGTTACTGTGAAGGTTGTAAACAGTAAACGGAAAGCTTCTAATTTTTTTAACAAAGGGTTAGAAAAGACTAACGAAAAAGAAGAAAACATTGCCTGGAAGTTGGGTGTTTTCTCATTTTCAGAAGCTTCATAAAACCCGGAAAGGACAATTCACATGAGTATTGTAATCATCGGCGGAAATGAGAGAATGGTATATCAGTATACCGATATCTGCAAAGACTATGGATATAAGGCGAAAGTTTTTCCAAAGGAGAACGGTGCAATCCGCAAGAAAATCGGATGTCCGGATCTGATGGTTCTTTTCACCAATACAGTGTCCCATAAAATGGTTATCAGTGCATCACAGGAAGCAAAGAAAAATAACATTCCGGTAGCGCGCATCCATACCAGCAGCGCAAGCGCTTTAAAGTGTGCGCTGGATGAGCATGCGGTGATGGCATAAAAAGGTGAGGAGTTTATCATGATCGAGAAATGTCTCATTGAGCACTGTGCTCCTACCCTTGCTTCACTGAAAGCAGCCAATCTTTTCAATGCCTGCTGTGAAGAGGAAGAAAATATAGACCTTCAGATTTCCATGTGGAATCAGCTGATGAATCCCAAAGGTGTGAAACTGCTGGCACTTCGCAGCCGTGGTAACCGTTCTCTGGTTTATGTATACCGGGAAAAACAGCTGGTACGGAATCTGAATCGTCCCGGAGTTGCCCGGTTTCTGAAAAAATATGGATATGAAAATACAGAACCGGGACAGTGCCTGGCATTATTGAAGAAGCGCTTTGAGGCATCAGAGGATTTTCCACATGAGATTGGAATTTTTCTTGATTATCCACTTGGGGACGTAATTGGTTTTATCCAGAATGGCGGACAGAATTATAAATGTTCCGGATGCTGGAAAGTATATTGTAATGAATGTGAAGCATTGAAAATGTTTCAGAAGTACCATAAATGCCGTGAGGTTTATCGGAATTTATGGGCAAAAGGCAGGAGTGTTCTGCAGCTGACAGTGGCTGCTTAACATACAATGAAAGTCCCCTATGGGTGATAGCTAAAAAGCGATAAGGATCGCGGAAAAGCTGACTTTCGTTATTAAAGCGCCGGATGTGGAGGAAACAAACATAAATAATCTCGCAGGCTGGCAATAAAATTATAAAAGAAAGAGGTTAAGAGAAGTTATGAGTAAAGTAGCAGTTGTATATTGGAGCGGAACTGGCAATACAGAGGAAATGGCAAATAAAGTAGCAGAGGGTGCAAAAGCTGCTGGTGCTGAAGTAGAAGTGATCAGCGCTGACGATTTTGACGGAACAGATATCAGCGGTTTCGACGGTGTAGCTTTCGGATGCCCTGCAATGGGAGATGAGGAGCTTGAGGATTCCGTATTCCAGCCGGTATTCGAAGCATGTGAGCCAAAGCTTGCAGGCAAAAAAGTAGCGCTCTTCGGCTCCTACGGATGGGGAGATGGCGACTGGATGCGCAGCTGGGAAGAAAAATGCCAGAACGACGGCGTTGCACTTGCTGTTGATAGTGTAATCTGCAACGAAGAGCCAGATGATGAGGCTCAGGCAGCCTGCATTGAGCTTGGAAAAGCTATCTGCTGATTGGAACTGTTTTTGAAAAAACAGAATATAGATTATTATAACAATAATAACATTTACAGCCGCTATTAGTGCAAATGATATGATACCTCTAAAGTAGACAGATTAAATATAAAAATCTGTTACTTTGGAGGTATTTTTCATGCCAAAATCAA